>JAABQN010000166.1 GCA_011391455.1 Nitrospiraceae bacterium | reverse complement strand
CAGCAACATGTCCCCGCTGCCGTCGAAGCCGAGACCGCCCGCCATGCTGCGGCTGACGGGACGAACCGAAAGGGAAGGGCTGTTGATCAATGCGATACGCATGAGGTCTCCTGGGATTTTGTGGGAACCTGACCGAGCGCGATCAGCCGTTCTTCCGATCCACCGTCATACGCAAGCGCGATGGCCTTGGTCAGCCATTCGTAATCCGTGTCTTTCATCTTGGCTTCGTTGGGAGTTCGATTGGATCCATTGAACGGGTCCACCATCGTCAACCCCTTTTTCTCCACTTCCTCTGCCATACCGCTGCCTGGTGTCGGCGTAAAGTAGCTGCTGCTGAGATGATCCGGCTTGATCTTCCAGACCATACGGACGGTCTCCATCACTTCCGCTCTGGTCTCTGTCGGTGCGCCAAACATGATATTGGCCCAGACCTTGATGCCATATTCTTTGCAGATGGCAGCCGCCTTCAGGTTTTCCTCGACCGTGGTTTCTTTCTCGAACAGATCGAGAATGCGTTGGCTGCCGCTTTCGAACCCGATCATGGCCCATGCCAGTCCGGACTCGGCCATCTGCTTGACGACGTCCGGATACCGGCACATCAGATCCGCGCGCATCTGGCAGATGTAGGGCTCCGTAAAGCCCGCAGCCTTATACTGAACGCAAAATTCACGGCTCCAGCGGTGATTGATAAAGAACAGGTCGTCGTGCGCCATCCAGCTCTTGAACTTGAATCGTTCTTTCAGATATCGCAGCTCACCGATGACGTTTTCCTGGCTCCGCATCTTGACCCGATTGCCGAAGACGGCCCGTTCGGCCGGCTGACAAAAGTTGCATTTGAACGGACAGCCTCGCCCGGCATTGGTCGTCACAAACGGTGTCGGCATACCCGGCACCATCGGCGTGGCTAACTCGCCTCTCATATCGAAGAGATCGCGGTCTACCCAGGGGATCTCATCCAACACCGGACCTTCGCCGACGATGAGGCGGTCTGCTTGCTTCCCCGCCGCGAGTGCGCCAAGCAATTTGACAAAGCTGATCTCACCCTCTTGCGTAATGATGTGGTCGATAAGCCGGTTCGCAGTCACTTGCTGAGTCTTGATCGTGGCATGGACACCGCCGAGCACGACGACGGCATCTTCCCGCTCCTCCTTGAGAATCCTGATCGCACGGACGACATCGGGATAATGGAGACTCCATGAGGTGAAGGCCCAGACTTTTGTGGTTCGCCGACGGATCTCTTCGCGCAAATGAGTCCAGTCTCGTAATTGTCTGAGGTCGATCAGATCGACCGTATGGCCGGCAGCCTTGGCCGCTGCGCTGAGCGACGCCAACCCATGGTCGATGAAATTGGCATCGATGGTCGGTTTCTTCGCGAAACTATCGAACCCCGGCAGTGCGATCCCGGGGAAAATCATGGTCACATGCATGTCATGGTTCCAGGTTGTCGGCATAATGCCGCCAGAAGAGCCGGCAGCTGGCCACTTGTGTCGTACCACTTGAGAGTCGCGGCAAGCCCGCGAGACAGAGGCCACCGCGCGTAGGGACCGATCTCTGCGCGAAGTCTGCTGTTGTCGTAGGAGCGGTGGCAGCGTTTCTGAGTGCCCATCAACACATAGGCAAAGTCCGGCGCAATGGAAAGCGATCGTCCGGATGGCTCTACCGGCGTCCTCATTAGTTGAACGCGGTCTGTCAATTGCGTCAGGCTTGCCAATGTGGCCAGATAGCCCTCGATCGTGACCTGCTCCTCCCCTGTGATGTTGTAGGTGCCGGCGAGCCGACGGTCGACCGCTCGCCAAATACCTTCGACGAGATCGTCGATGAAGAGCGGCTGAAACAGACGATGCCGAAGCTTCGTCCAAATCGTCCTGATCGGCGTAGCCCCCAGCAAGGCCAACAGGGAAGGATGGAGAAACCAGGCACTCCCGGGGCCATAGATGTTGCCGATGCGAAGCACCAGCGCCCGATGGCCCGGCAACGATCCCCACTTGGTCACAAGTTCTTCTGCCTGAACTTTCGACTGTCCATAGTCAGAAACCGGACGGCACGGCATCTCCTCTCTGAGAGGAATTTCGTGATCTGATCCGAGCCCCTGCGCTTCGATACTGCTCGCATACACGACATAGGGAATCGCTAACTCATCCGCTAGGGCCAGAGCGCGGCCGGTGCCGTCGACATTCGCAGCCCGCAGCGTGGGGCTGCTGACGGAGACGTCTGCGGCAAAATGGAACATGGCGTCGGCTGGATCGAGACTATCCGGCCGCGGGATGCGCTGTTCATCGGTAAAATCGCAAGCCACAACCTTGCATCCCTGTTGGGCAAGCATCATGGCTCGTGGCGCCGACACATTCCTCGTCAATATGGTAACCCGCGTTCCCCCCTTGATGAGACGGGCACTGAGCTGTGAGCCAATGAACCCGGCTCCGCCAGTAATGATGACGTGTCGCAGAGGCTTTGTCGGGTGTTGAGGCATCGATAAGTCCTTTTCTGAATTCACGCGCGATACGGTTCACACTATCGGCGAACCTCTGCAAGGCTTAGACCACTCTTGGTTGCGCGAGACATGCACGAATGGTTGATTTGGTTTGTTTTGTTTATCTGGTTGATTTGGTTCATCTGGTTCGTTTCGTTCAACCAAACAATCAAGACAAACCAACGAAACCCAATAACGGTCTTCGTCTGGTGCAGGTAAGAATTGCCTGGTGCTCGGTAAATCCGTCGTAACTACTCAGGTAGATAGGCTGAAGGTGTTCAGGCTGAAGTATTTGGAACTCCGGCCTTCGGCCTAAAAGCCTTCAGCCTGAACCCCTGAATCGTGACAACTCCGTCAAGGCTCTGACGCCGGCGTCAGGAATCCCCAATCGGTATGCCGCTGCATCACGGCATATTCAATGGCCTTCTGAACGTTCCCTCCCCACCCGCGATATTCGATGACCTCTTTCCCGTTAAAACGGAACTCCACTCCGAGTGAGAGAACGCCGTCACGTTCTGCAACGTTCTTGATCGTGCCGGCGAGATGCGAGACGTGCCCAACCCCGATCAGTTCGAATTCTAAATAGACCGTGGCACCTAACATTACGTCTGTGCTTGGACGCTGGAGAACGATTCGGCATCCTGACAGGCTGATATCTTGTAGTAAACCGCCGATGGGAACAGACCCTTCCCGTAGAGCAAGCGTCGCGTCTCCTGGTACACCTTTCATCAAGAGTACCGGCTCATTGCTGGCGACACGCGTATCCTTACGGAGATGGATTTCTTCAGTTCTGCGGGGAAATTTGAGATAGAGAAGTGGAAGTGGAGCCATCTGTGTCATGCAGACTTCGCTGGGATACGCGACGAGCTTACCCACCACCATCGAGCGGACGAGACAGGGGGTTCCCGTTTCGCACGGGACTGCTTGCCCGAAATGGAACGGCCATTCGCAAATCAGCCAGGCCCGCTCTTTCCAGCCCAGTAGCGTGGATCCACAGTTGACTTTGTCTTGACCGGCTCCAATGACTATCTGAAGCGGTAACCCGACCTTGAGAATCGACGAATGCGCATGGGGATGCTCTGCTTCCATTACGCCGCTTCCTTATGAAACTCCCCGCAGCAGCCTACTCCGCCGAAGCAGCCGCTTCGGCTGCGAAGGCCGGAAGCTGCGGGGCATCCTGTGAAATTCTCCGAAGCCACTACCCTCCTTCGCCAAGGCTACGGAGGGTTCTCCTCGCCTTCATCCCCGCAGAAACCTACGGGGTATGCGGCGAAGGAGAATCCAGATAGGTTCGAGAATCGATCCCCAAAACGGCCGGATCGAGGATCGACCGGATCGTCTGCTCAGGCCGGCAACGCTGTATTGCGAGATCGAGGTCGAGAGGAGTGGCGCGCCGGCGCCCGGCTTCATCCGTGACCAGCACGACCAGAGGCCTAATTGAAGCCTCGTGATTGAATTGCTTGACGATCGCCGTCTCCCCCGTACTGAGCAAAACACATGAACCGACGGGATAGACCCCTACAACCTGTACGAACTGCTGGACCAGCGTCCCATCCACATGGCCCCGATCTCCCAATTGATAGAGAAACTGCAGGGTATCGTGGGGTGTTTTCCCTTTGTGATAACAGCGGTCGCTCGTCACGGCATCGTAGATATCGACTATGGCGGCAATAAGGCCGAACTGACTGATATCTGCCTTGGATCGGTGATGGGGATATCCAGTCCCGTCAACGCGTTCATGATGCTCAAGTGCGGGCTTCAGAAACATATCGGTAAGGCCGGTGGTGTTAGATAGTATCTCTGCTCCGCGCAAGGCATGCTGCTTCATAATCTCGAACTCATGGGTCTCATAGCGGCCAGGCTTATTGAGAATCTCGACGGGAATCAGCATTTTCCCGATATCGTGCAACAGCATCCCGGTTCCCAGCTGCAGCAACGTCGTCCGCTCATAGCCGAGATGTCTCCCGACCGACAGGGCCAGGGCGGAGGTGTTGACGGAGTGGAAAAATGTGTATTCGTCGAAGCTTTTGAGGCGTGTCAGACTGGTAAGCGCGTCAGGGTTGCGCAGAATGCTATCGGCCATGCTCCCGACCACCTCACTGACTGTCTCCATGTTCAACGCACGGCCCATCCGAACATCTTCCATGGCCTGTTGAACCACCAGTTTTGCGGCTGTGTAGGTTTCTTTTGCTGCCAGCAGCTCTTCGGCAAAGGGAATGGTCGCCGGTTCAGGCTCCGGGGTTGGAGCTATCAGCGGAGAAATTTCAGCCTCGGCCGACATAGCCGGCGCGATCGAGCCGGAATCCTGACAGGCATCGTCAGCCTCGACCTCGAGCTGTCGAACACCGCAGGCCTGCAGTTGCGCGATTTGCTCTGAAGACGTAATCGTAAAGCGATGCCGCAAGAATGGCGTAGCGAGCCA
>JAABQN010000165.1 GCA_011391455.1 Nitrospiraceae bacterium | reverse complement strand
CGCCCAATATCACGCGTACCTGGATCTCGGTGGCCGCGACGATCGTGTGAAGCGAATCGTCGGCTCCGGAGGTCGATGAAGAAGCGAGACCGGCGGGAAGGGCGAGGATGGTTGATCTGGTTTGTTTGGTTTCTCTCGTTCTTCGAACCAAATCAACTAAACAAACAAGACAAACCAAATAAACCTTTCCTCCTCTCGCTTACCAATAATAGGGCCACGGCCGCCAAGAGGGGCTCCAATAAGGCCCCCAATAGGGCCCCGGTCCCATATAGGGGCGGATGCGAGGGGCCATGTCTTCCGAGGCGGGCCACACTTGCACATGCTTGATGCTGATGGTGGGATAGGTATAGTCCGTTTCATCCAATGGCAGGGTAACGGAACCGGAGACCTCGCCTCTCACAGTGACTCTGGTTCCCGGTGGAATGGTCGCAGGATCGAGAAATTCTCGGTAGAGGGCGATGAAACGGCCTTGTGATTGGGTCAAGTCGTATCCGGGGCGCATGGATTGATCGAGTGGTAACTGTAGGATCTCGATCCTCGTGCCGTCTTTTTGCCGTCGAGCCGTCAAGACTTTCCCACCGAAGATTACCGATTGACCGTGAAAGGAGTCCGGTGTTGCCTTGACTTGGAGGAAGGTGAGCGTCTGTCTGTCTTCCGCTTCTTGCATCGAGGCACAGCCTGTGAGCGTTACGAGCAAGGTTACGACAGAGAGCAGCGTGCGAGCTAAGAGCTTGTCCAACATGGCCACAGTATAACAGAGAGTAAGTTTGGGACACATTCGATATAATGAGCAATCTGTGCTGATCTAAGAAAGGAGTCGATATGGTGAACAGACCGTGTGCGCAATGGGTCTTGGCAGTCTGTGCGATTGTATGGACGGTTGCCGCTCTATGGGTCTCTCCGGCCACCGCCGTGCCACTCGCTTTGAATGGCAAGTACGAAATCGTGATGGGTGAGGTGTCCACGCATATATCCGGTAAAGTAAAGGTAATCGAGTTCGCTGACTTCTATTGTCCGCATTGTCACCTCTTCGATGAGACAGCGGTGCCGCTGCTCATGAAAGAATTCGGTGACAAGTTAGAGATCACGATGGTCGGGTTCCCGGTGATTCCTGGGAAGTTGCCGACCCCATTCGATATGTATGAGCAGGCGAAGATGATGGGAAAGGGGAATGAAATGAAAACCGTCCTCTTTCGCACCATTCATAAAGATAAGATCACCGGAGTGCTGGATCGCACGCTACGAGAAGGTCTGATCAGGGAAGTCGGACTCGAACCCAAAGCGTTTGAAGAAGGAATGGCCAGTGGAAAGCCGGCCAAGGCTGTTGACAACGGCCGGCGATGGGGAGAGCGGATTAAGGTATCATTCACTCCGTCGATCTTGTTGGACGGCAATATCAAAGTCGATGGCGTGAACATGACACAAGAAAATGTCTTTACGGTCATTCGCAGCATTCTTGAAAACGACGCGAAGAAGTAGCTCGAAAGTTCTGAGTGCTGAGTTACGGTGAGCCCGAAAACTTAGAACTCAGAACTTTAAACTCAAAACCCCTTTTGAGGGAAGATGGCGATCGATCCAATTTGCGGGATGACGGTCGATCCGGCTACGGCAGCCGGAAGTCACGACCATCAAGATCAGCGCTACTACTTTTGCGGCCTATCCTGCCTGGAACGATTCAAGGCAAATCCGGAGCGGGCGCTCCAGCCACGGCCCGCCAGTTCAGCTAAGCCGACCACAAGAAGACCCCTTCCGATGATGCAGCCTGCTCCGGCTGTGGCCGAGGCTGCCTCCATCGATCCCGTGTGCGGGATGACCGTGCAGCCGGCCACGGCAGCCGGTTCCTATGAGTATCAAGGAAAGACCTACTATTTCTGCGCGACGAGTTGTCTCTCCAAGTTTCGGATCGATCCGATCCACTATCTGACACCTCCTGAGCAGCACACTCCGCTCGTCATGCCCGTACCATCCGGTGGAATGGTCGAGTACATCTGTCCGATGGACCCAGAGGTACTTGAGACCAAACCAGGAGCTTGCAGGATTTGCGGGATGGCGTTGGAACCAAAAGTCGTCTCGCTCGAAGATGAACGGAATCCCGAGCTTGCGGACATGACCAGGCGGTTTTGGATCTGTCTCGGACCTTCCATCTTGGTCATGTTTCTTGCTATGGCCGATATGGTGCCGGGCTTGTCGCTTCCGCAGGCCCTCACCGGTTCGACGAGAAATTGGGTGCAGTGGCTGCTGGCGACGCCGGTGGTGCTCTGGGGCGGCTGGCCGTTTTTTCAGCGAGGATGGAGCTCGGTGGTGAACCGGGCTCCCAATATGTTCACGCTCATTGCCATGGGAACGGGAGCGGCCTATGGCTACAGCGCTCTTGCTACAGCCGCGCCGACGCTGCTTCCCCATTCATTCCAACTGCATGACGGCTCGATCGCGGTCTATTTCGAGGCCGCGGCCATCATTACGCTGCTTGTCCTGCTTGGCCAGGTCCTAGAGTTGAGGGCTCGAAGTCAGACGAGCTCCGCGATTCGTGCCTTGCTTCGGCTTGCGCCAAAGACAGCCAGGCTGATCATGCCGGGAGGACAGGAAGAAGATGTGCCGCTCGAACATATTCGAGTGGGCCATCGGCTGCGCGTCAGGCCGGGAGAGCGAGTGCCGGTGGATGGGATGGTCCAAGAGGGTACGACTGCTGTGGATGAATCCATGATCACGGGGGAATCGATCCCGGTCGAAAAATCAGTTGGAATACGGGTGACCGGAGGGACCATCAACGGCACAGGCGGGATGGTGATAGTCGCCGAACGAGTCGGGCGAGACACGATGCTTGCGCGGATCGTGCAGATGGTCAGTGAGGCGCAACGGAGCCGGGCGCCGATCCAGCGCCTTGCCGATGTGACCGCGTCGTATTTTGTCCCGCTGGTTGTCACTGCGGCGCTGATTACGGCAGTGGCCTGGGCGATCTGGGGTCCGGAGCCGAAGTTGGCCTATGCGCTGGTCAACGCCGTGGCGGTCCTGATTATTGCCTGCCCCTGCGCGCTGGGCTTGGCGACGCCGATGTCGATCATGGTTGGGACCGGCCGTGGGGCAACGGTGGGTGTCTTGGTGAAGAAGGCTGAAGCGTTGGAGGTATTTGGAAAGGTGAATACGCTCGTAATCGATAAGACCGGAACCCTCACGGAGGGCAAGCCGAAATTATTGTCGGTGCTGGCTGTGCCACCTTGGTCCGAGGTCGATCTGTTGCGATTTGCGGCGAGCCTTGAGCGGAGCAGTGAACATCCGCTGGCTTCAGCAGTGGTGGCGGGAGCGGAAGGGCGAGGGATCGCCTCTGTCCCGGTCGAGCAGTTTCGTTCGGTGACGGGGAAGGGTGTGACCGGGACGGTCACCGGTCGTCGTGTCGCTATCGGGACGGCAGCATTCATGCGAAACGAGGTTCGAGTATCCGGCCAGAGCCTCACGCAGTTGGATGACGAAGTTGCTTCGCTTCGACGTGAAGGGCAAACGATCCTGTTTGTCTCCATCGATGAGCAGGCTGCCGGTGTGCTTGGCGTGGCAGATCCGATCAAAGCCTCGACGCGTGACGCGGTGCAGGCGCTCAAGGCCGAAGGCATTCACGTCGTTATGGTGACAGGTGACCATCGCGATACGGCAGATGCCGTGGCCAGGCAACTCGGCATTGAGGAGGTCATGGCTGAAGTCCTGCCGGACCAAAAGGGACAGATCGTTGCCCGTCTCAAGTCGCAAGGCCGCGTGGTGGCGATGGCCGGCGATGGTATTAACGATGCCCCGGCTCTGGCCCTGGCCGATGTCGGGATCGCCATGGGGACGGGAACGGATACGGCCATTGAGAGTGCGGGGATGACGCTGGTGAAGGGCGATCTACGCGGGCTGCTCCGTGCGCGGAGGCTCAGTCAAGCCACGATGAGGAATATTCGGCAAAATCTTTTGTTTGCCTTTCTCTATAACGTGATTGGGGTTCCGATCGCGGCCGGTGCGCTCTATCCGGTCTGGGGGATACTATTAAGTCCCATGATTGCCAGTGCTGCCATGACCTTCAGTTCTGTCTCCGTGATCTCCAATGCTCTTCGCCTGCGTCATGTGGAATTGTAAGTGCGCCTCTGACACACGCGTGTTAGGCTACATGGCTGGTTCATCTAGTTGGTCTGGTTTATTTGGTTGGTTTGGTTGAACCAGATAGACCAGAGAGACCAAATGAACCAGAGAGACCAAATGAACAAGATAGACTGGCGAACTTGTTCAGCATCCGTTAGAAAGGACCGAGGCGTGTTAGGACCCAATCGTCTATTGCGGATCGTGACCGGGCTCTGTGTGTGGGGCGTGATCCTGTCCGGTACAGCTCTGGCCGCGAGCCGCGTGATCCCTGTGGCCGGGGGCGGTGAACTTCAGGCGCAGATCAAGTCGGCTGCGACGAAAGTGATCCCCGCTGTTGTCAGCATTGCCTCCACGGTGATGGTCCGCGATCAAGCGTTCAGCGACGAAGCGCTGCCGTTCGGACTGTTCAAGGATGTCCCGTCGCGACGGCAATATGGCCAGGGTTCCGGCGTCATTGTCTCGCCGGACGGCTACATTATGACGAACAACCATGTCATTGCCGATGCAGTCGATGTGGAAGTGATTCTCGCTGACCGGCGGCAATTCAAAGGACGAGTGGTGGCTACCGATCCAAAGACCGACGTGGCTGTGGTGAAAATTCAGGCGACCAATCTCCCGACAGTCACGTGGGGGGATTCGAGCACGCTCGCCGTCGGCGAATTTGTGCTCGCGATCGGGAACCCCCTTGGGTTGAGTCGTAGTGTGACGTTTGGCATCGTGAGTGCTGTCGGTCGCGCCGATGTCGGTGTCGCCGACTTCGAAGATTTCATTCAAACTGATGCTCCCATCAATCCAGG
>JAABQN010000164.1 GCA_011391455.1 Nitrospiraceae bacterium | reverse complement strand
GTCTGCTCCGGCACGCACCTTTCGATGGAGCCGATGGGGATCATCAGGCTCCACGCGGATGGGCCAATACTCGCGCAACGCCTGACGCCCAGCTGGCATCTGGCTCTCAAAGGGCCCTGAAAAATCGTTCCGCACTTCATGGTCGTCCCAAATGGCATAGACTGGAGTGGTCTCCAAAAATCGCCGTAGCGCACCCGCACCCCGTTGGTAGCGATGCCGTGCGCGGTACTCGGGCAGGGTCGCCGCCAGAAAGTCAGCGCCAGGCTCGTTCGGAGGAGACAGACAGAGGTTGTCGCCGTATATCGAGTCGCCAAGAAACAGAAAGAAATCGAGGTGCTGAGCAAGCATCACATCGAAGATCGGGTATCCGGCAGCGCCACGCCTGCAACGCCCCTGACCGCCCAGATCGCCACTCCAGGCAAAGGTCACAGGCACATGACTCTGCACATCGGGGAGCGTCATGAACTGCCCCTGCGCCGCCATTCCTGCCTCAGTCGCGGTGCCTACATGGCCCTTCGCGCCGGCGAACACATGCCATCGATATCGCGTGGCCGGTGTCAGCCCCTCAAGGGAAATCGCCAGGGTAAAGTCCGTTTCCTGGCCGGTCGTGAACAACGGCGTCCGTGCCACAGGAGCAACGCCTGTCCCAGGCTTCGATAGGCTGTCCCAGGCTGCCACCGTCGCCCAGTCAATTTGTACCATCATCGGCCCATCAGTCCGAAGCCAAAGCAGGGCCGACTGGCTCGTCACATCCCCCACCGCAATCCCTTGAGGCAACAGGTTTGCTGAAATGGCCGCCTTCCCGGCAAAGGGACTCCCAGGAGGGAGCCCCTCACGTGATGCTGACACACAGCTCGAAAGGGAAACATGGCTGGCCAAGAGCAGGAGGAAAATAGAAAGCAGACCCATCATGGCATTGGACTTACCGGAACGAGAACAACAGGTCAAGGTTGATAATCGATCCCTTCCTCCTACATACTACTAAGACCAAAGGGAGTACGCGATGCATGATCTCAGATGTATGATCCACGGCTGCCAAGCCAAAGTCTATGCCCCAGCCGGCACCCATAGTATCTGCCGAGCCCATTTCTTGAGCTATCTCACCTGGCGCCGCCGCAAAGGCCCCCAGATGTTTATAAAGTACGCCGGGATGACGATGGAAGAGCGAGACCCCTTCGTCGCCGAATGGGCGAACACCATCCGCGTCGAAGAAGCCCCCACCGCCGCCGCGCCTAAAATATAGCGTTGGACGGACACGACGGCAAAATTTTCAGGAACGTGGACCGACAGTGGATTTGACCGGCGCTTTGCCGCCCCCGGCAGCAAAGATGTTTTCCGCGATCTTTAGACCGAGCGGAACGCCGCCAATGTTGCGGGTGAGATCAGGTTTGCCTCCGCCATCCAACGCGAAGGCATCGAACGACCAATGCACACCAAGGAACACGCGCGAAAAGCCGTTTTCCTCAATCATCTGCCAAAGGCCACGTGGGAACGCCCGTACATGCCTCGGTCGAACGGTGCCCGCGTTGTCGCGCGTCACACCGTTGAGTTCATCGGATACAAAAGTTCCGCTGTAGACCGTATCCGCCGCACAGTTGCCGGCCAGCACTCCATAGAACAGACGCACGATGTGGAAGGCCGCCGCGCCAAATGTGGCATGACCGGAAGGATAGGCAGGGAACGGTGGAGTAAAATTGCGATCCGCACTGTTACTCGCTGGCGCACCAAGGGGTAGCCAAGCCGGATCGCAGTCATTGTCGATATTGTTTGTCGGTGTGGGCGCCGCAGGCCCCATTGATCCGTCATGCTCCCGAATCCCTACCACCGGTCTCCAGAAGTCGTGGATGTACTTCTGATCCCACGCCAGAATTCCGGCATCGCCCATAGCGGCATTGACGAACGCGAACAATCGCGCGTTATCATCGACGGAGTTGCCCTTGGATACAGCGACCTCCCGCACGATCTGATTGTACAGGCGTGGCGGTGTCCCAAGCTCGCGTGGACCGTCGTACGCCCAGTACAGCCCAATGAGGGTTTCATCGACCGTGCGCTTACTGTTCGAAGTGGGCAACGTCCCCATCAACTCAGGGGTTATTCCTTTTCCGCGAACCTGCTTGACGGCTTTATCGTACTCCGCGCCGCCTTGCGCAGGCGGCACATCCAGTCAATGCCGGGCAGTCACGGCAAAACACTTCGATCGAGCGCCATAAAACGGGGCGTGATGACCCTGCCCCGGGTTGGCGGGATCAGGCCGATGGCCACCAGGATGCATTGAAGCGGCATACCCATTGTCGCTTGCGCCTGGATCGCCGGAACGCTCGGCCAGCACGGCCTGAGCCACAGCCAATCCAAAATTGTGACCTCCGGCCAGACCTGGTCCAGAAAGTCCAGCAGCTTGGTGCGCTGCATCGAAATGCGGTTTTTGTCTAGGATACAACGCACTGAGACAGGCATGGGCCGCTGCTGCCACGGCAGCTGCAGCGCTAGCTCCCACTACAGGGCTAGCTGGCGACGACAGATAGCGCGGTAACGCCGGGCTATTGATGCCACCGGCATGTGCATCGTACATGGCCAAATGCACGATGGCCAGCGCGCGCGAACTCAGCGTCGGTCCGCCCTGTTCAGGATTTGGCCTGTCCTTACCCGGCTCATTGCTGAAATCCCGTCGATTGGCCTCCAGTGCGACACCGTTCCAATACAAGATGTGATCCATTTGCTTGCTCCTCTCCTGGGATTGATATTGATGACAGGCCTCTGCGGATTGAGATCCTAACTATCAAGTAGATTGGTCAGTCTATCTCTACCAATGAAAACTCATTCGCAAAAAACCCTAGAAGACTTTCCAGCACTCCGCAAGGAATTTTCATAGTTAGAACATGACAACCACTGCAATTGCAGATTCGCCGCTCGTCGTTTTTGTGATGGTGAGTGAGACAAACAAGATGTGCGTGACAGGCGCGACCCGAAGTCCGAAGTTCCGGGATCGAAGTTTCGAAAACCTCGAACTCTCCCCCGTCTCGCCCGTTTTGCCTTTCTATCAAATCTCGCGAGAATAACGGGATACGTTTTAAGAAAAACGCGCTTTTGGATAATGTCGCTACGAATCGGAATGAGGATTGTGGACTAGCGACGCCGCAAAGGCCCGCAGATGTTTATGAAGCCGGGATGAGAATGGAAGAGCGGGGCCCCCTCGTCGCCGAGGGGGCCAACACCATCCGCGTCAAAAAATTTTCTACCGCCTCAGCGCCAAAAACCTAACGTTCCACGACAGCTTATTAAGAAACGGTTCCTGCCACACGTTTAAGATGTCTCTTCCTTGTCGTTGGCCTGGCTATCCGAAGGAGGCTTCGGCGACGACCTATTGAGAGTCCCTTCGGCATGTGTCACCGCCTCTTCCCAGGTCTTAAAACGCCCTTCACGCATGAAGTTCTGTACCATGGACACGATGTGTGGGTCCTGCTGCTCTTTAGCCCACTTGGCGAACGCGAACTTCTTGTCCGCCTCCTCCTGTTCACGGACCCTGATCTTGTGTAGGGTTCGGACAAGCCAGATCAAGAAGATGCCGATGGGAATGTAGAGGATTTCCATACTCGACCCCTCCTTTGTCTCTGCTCTCGAAAAAGAGTCCTTGGACCGACACAGAGCGTGAATCTACTTCAGCCCGTCATCGTTCATTCTCGACCCACCCAATACATCGGTCGCCGTTTCAAATTCACAACCGCAAGCACGCACAACTTATCTGATCTGATTTGATTTGATTGAATAGAAGACTGTATACCAAAGAAACGGTTTCAACCACCGTATTCCTGCCCCCAGTTAATTCCTGAGAGAAGGACTAAGCTGCATGGAGAAGGAATTCAACTTTTACAGCCTCGTACGGGAACTCAATGTTGCCGGTCGCGGTTCGGTTTAGTAGCCCCGCAGACAACAGAGCCGTCACATCGCTGTGCACGGCCTTCACATCGCGTTGAACGCGACGTGCCGCTTCGCGTATAGAAACCGGCCCGGCACCACAAAGGACCTTCAGCAGCTCCCATCGTTTAGCCGACAGAACCTTCCAAAGGAGTTCCGGCGTCGCGAAACCAATGCGCGCCGACCGCTGAGCTTTCCCGGACTTCCAGGCTTGAACGAACTCCTTCATGCTTTCCCCAGGTGCACGTACTTCAAGTGTGACTGTTTTCATTGTTCCACCTCGCTATGTCGCGTTGAAAGTCGGCGACCAACTTCTCGGGTGTGGAGAAGGCATAGTGACCTTCCTTGCCGCCAAAGTGCCAATGATCGCCTTTACCTGCCTCATTGTCGAAATGCACGAGTGACGGTCAGCTACAATGCCTTGTTCGGTTTGAACCCTCAATGCCTCTTTCACTACTTCCGCAACTGTGTCCTTATTGATGCCGCGCTTCTTACAGTAACTCGACTTAATCCAGTCAGAGAGTTTCTTTGTTCCCTTGCTTGAATTGCACGGGACACAACATCCAGCAATATTCTCACGTGTGACGATACTTGCGTCGTTGATGATGTGTTCCCAGGTTACCACAGCTTTCCGGGGGACACTTGGAGGCATCTGGTTAACCATTTGAGTGCCACAGTAGATGCAGGTCCTATCTCGCTCTTTCACTTCTCTTTCGAGCCAGTCAGGGATGTCCCAATGGTTCATGTGTCCTCCGAATGGACGCCAAACGTAGCGTTTAGCTACCTGGCTCGATGCTCACTTCTTGTATTCTTCAAAGAACTTTTCATTGATGTCGAAGTCCCGCTTCGGAATGAGCCCCAATTCAAGTTTCTCGAACATATCGACGAGCTCAATTGGCGGTACTCCATCCCGGCTGGCTTCCTTCTTGGCTTCAAGAGTGAAAGTGCCGGTGGTAATGATCAAACCCTTGTCTGCCCGGCCCATCATGGCACCGCGAAAATCTC
>JAABQN010000163.1 GCA_011391455.1 Nitrospiraceae bacterium | reverse complement strand
TACGGACTATCTGACTCAAGATGAATACCCGCATGTATTCAAGATGCATCGCCCAATAATCCCCCACTTTAGTTCAGCTCCACCTACCTCTACGGTATTTTCAAAAATTCCGCCCTACCGCAATATCCACATCAGTTACACACACCAACTCACTCATGGGCATCATTTCTTGAAGGAGAGACCGATGCACAATCAAATGGGGAAAATTGGGAATATTCGTCGACTACTAGAGGGGAAAGCCTGCCCCTTTTGCCATGGGCATCAGTATCAACTCGTACTTCGCGGCGACATGACCTTACAAGCCGGCGGACTCTTTGCCCGCTGCTCTCAGTGCCAGCGTCCTCGCGGACTCGATGAAAACATCGGCCGAATACTTTGGATGTAGTCGTCGACCATTATTTCGATAGGAAAGGAACACACAATGAGCGCCCTCTCTTCAGTGGTCCAATATATTAAATATCTACGGCTGCGGAGAGCGCGCAGGAAACAGAAACTTACCGCATTCCTCATGTTGGCACACAGCGGTGTCGTCAGAGCGAGCCATGTTGAACTCCACTACCTGACACCCATTGCCCGCAATCCCAGCTCCCGATCTCAGCCGGCTGCGATCGGGCCTCCGCTGATCCACACAATCCCTTATCGGTCATCGGATCACGAAATTGCACAAACACCCCAATGGGCGCGCCGCATCACATCCTCAATCGACCAACTTTTGGAACATCGGCCGAAACTCACTGGAACGGAGAGTTAGCATCTATTAGCCATTCCTGTCTTCCTCCGAGAGTTTTTCTCGACTCACCTCGCGAATCGCTTGTACCTCTCACATGGCCTGGGGTAAGATCACGACTTGCTTGCTGGTCTTCCTAGGTCATCGACCTCTGTCGCAGATCATCGGGAACCCCGCATAGAGCTGAGATCAGTGGAGAGGTGGCCGAGTGGCCGAAGGCAGCAGTTTGCTAAACTGCCGTAGGGGGAAACTTCTACCGAGGGTTCAAATCCCTCCCTCTCCGCCACAGCCTAGCTGGTTCATTTGGTTTGTTTCGTTTATTTCGTTGGTTTGGTTTAACCAAATAAACAAAACAAACCAAATAAACCAGTTAACCAGTCAGACCAGGCAGCTTGATTTTTCCAGGACGATCCTGTAACAGTGCCTCGCTCTTCTTGCCGTGAACCGTGCCGAGGTAGCTCAGTTGGTAGAGCACAGCCCTGAAAAGGCTGGTGTCGACAGTTCAATTCTGTCCCTCGGCACCACTTATCACTTTCATTGTGATTGATGACCGACCGGCCTGGAATCCATTCGTGCGAGCGAATGGGCTCTGGGTCATTTCCCTTTAGGAAGTCGTGAGAAGTAGAACGTGGCAATAGCCACGGTCGCCGCAACATTGAGGGATTCTACATTGCGACTGAGAGGGATGGTGAATCGCGTGGTGGCCTGCGTGCGGATCTGTGCTGACAAACCGCGGCTTTCATTGCCGACGGCAAGAACAAGTTTTTTCGGCGCCTGATGAATCTCATTGATTGAAACAGTCCCGGCTCCTGTCACTTCTGCTGCGAAAATCTGGCAGCCTTCGCGAATCAACCGTGACAGATCCCTACTGACAAAGATCGGTAGTGCGAGCAACATGCCACTCGTCGCACGAACGACCTTGGGATGATACACATCGGCGGACTCCGGAGTAAGCCACAGGGCACTCGCATTGAGAGCCGCAGCTGTCCGAATAATGGCCCCGACATTGGCAGGATCTTGCAGCTGTTCTCCAAAAATTCCCAAAATAGTCGGCTGTCTAAGCACTTCTCCTTCGTCCCAAGTCGGTTGCCGCACCACAGCGAGGATGCCCTGCGGCGCGTCCAGATCAGATAACTTTGAGAACTGGGGGTCGGAGCAGGAGTATTGTTTCGTCGAGGAGGCTAGTCGAACCAGTCGGTCGCTCTGCCCCTCTTTTTGCAGATAGCCAGGGGCTGCGACAATTGTGAGAATCTGTTCGGGATACCGAGTCAGAAGATCTCGAACCGCATGGCCGCCTTCGACCACGAAGGCGCCGTCCTGCGTTCGTACGCGTCTATCGAGGAGGAGTTCACGAATATGCGCCCCTTGCGAGCGCGTCAGAAGAGGGAGTGAGGCAGCCACGCTAGTGGATCATAGTGAATAGAACAGTATCAGCGACGTTTCCGTCCAGATGCGGCTTCTGCAGCGCGAATCCGTTGTGCCCGCGCCTTCGCTCGTTTGAGTGCCGTCAACTTCCCTCTGGTCCGATCTTGCTCGTGCTGCAGCTTGTCGAACTGAGACTTGAGGTGGAGCTTTTCCCGTTTATGGAGTGTGGCACATTCTTCTTGAGAAAGCTGAGTCCAGTCTCCGCAAGTCCGAGCCCGCTTGATCCGCTGTTCCAACGACTCCCGCAACTGTTTAGAACGCATGGTTAAGAGCGATTTCAAGGCGTCCTTGCGCCGCTGAACCTCTTCTTCTTCTGCGATAATGCCGCGAATATCTGTCCCTAACATGATGCGCCTCCTCACTGAATCGAGTATGAACTAGGAAACGCAGTATACCTGATTTCATTGCTTATCTTCCAGTGAGGATATTTGCTCATAAGTCATTGTTTCCTAATGTGTATCACGGATTGTGACATTGAGGCGTGGTTGCGGAGACGGCCTCAATTCAGTATTATCGCACCATGCCGATCGGACAACAGATACAGGCTTGGCGTCTATCCCGAGGCCAGTCGGTCGACGACTTGGCAACCGAGTCGCATCTTCTGCCTCATGTCTTGGATGAAATTGAATCGGAAGTGCTTGATCCCTCTGCCGCGTTGCTCGAAGCGCTCGCTGCTGCGCTGAAGATACCCCCTGCCTGGCTCTTTAGCCATCCAAGCTCGTTTCGCACCTTGTTTGACGATCCAGAGGACGAGACTAGTTCCACCCAGACAAGCCCCGACCCTGTTACAGAACGAATTCTCGCCGGATCACGGATGGATCGTTCGCTCTACGTGCTGCTGACCGCTATCATCCAAAGCGGCGAACCGAAGTTGCTCCGTGCAGTGGAAGTAAATTTACGCAGCCTCGTCAAACAAGCCAAGCAGGCGACGATCCCCTGGCAGAATCGCCCGTCTGGCCACTTCGAACCACCGAACGACTAGCAGGACGCTGAAAAAGTCCGCCAGCGCAAGAAGAACGTTAATCGGTTTGTTTGGTTTGTCTTGTTTGTTTGGTTAAACCAGTCAGACCAAATGAACCAAATAAACAAAACAAACCAGTTTGAGCATCCTGCTAGAGGACTTGCAGAATGAAACATTTCAAGTACCGCGTTTCCGGCATGGTGGCGAGGATGGGATGATCGCTGGCCTGTCCACGCTGTTCAAGCAGGCGAACTTGCCGCTTCGCATCCCGTGCAGCAAGGCGGATACCGGTCCATAATTCCTGTTCAGTCACGTGATGAGAGCAGGAACTCGTAATGAGAAATCCTTCCGGCTTAATCAGCCTCATCCCAAGCAAATTCACATCTTTGTACCCAGCCAGGGCGCGGGGTACGGCCTGTTTACTGCGGGCAAAGGCCGGGGGATCGAGCAACACCAGATCGTATCGGCGCCCGGCCCGTTCAAGCTTTCGCATCTCCTCAAACGCATCGGCTGGCCGATAGACACAACGATCCTCCACCTTGTTTAAGACCGCATGGTTGCGCGCGAGCGCCAGCGCTTCCTCGCTGACATCCAGTCCTTCGACCGACTTCGCGCCTGCGAGCGCCGCATGAATCCCAAAGGCTCCCGTATGGGCAAACACCTCCAGTACCTCGGCACTTGCCGCAAATCGCGCAGTCACTCGGCGATTCTCCCGTTGATCGCAAAACCACCCGGTTTTCTGCCCTCGTTCGATATCGACGAGAAATCGAGCAGGCCCTTCCTGGACATCGACCATTGTCGCGCCACCACCTCGGAGAAATCCCCTCTCCACCGACAGCCCCTCCAATATGCGGCTCTTGGCATCGTTGCGTAGATACACTCGCGTGGCTCCTGATTCCTGACAGAGGAGATCGGCCAGCAGATCCTTCCGGCGATCCATACCGGAAGACAATGTCTGCATGACCAACACATCGTCATAGCGGTCCACAATCAACCCCGGCAATCGATCGGCTTCTCCATAGATGAGACGATAGGCAGTGCTGTCCGTAACGATCTGCCGACGCAGCCTGATTGCCTGCGCGAGTCGCCCCCTCCAAAACTGCTCTGTAATGGGTTCGTCGTCGAAGGTCAGTATCCGCACGCGGATCTTGGAGGCAGGATTGTAGAGGCCTCTGGCGTAGAATCGTCCATTCGGCGCCATGACATCGACCACATCGCCGGAGGCCGGCTCGCCGCTGACCTCCTCGACATAGCCGGCATAGATCCAGAGATGCCCCAATTCCTCGACCCCGCGTGGGCGCGAGAGACGAATGCGCCCGCGTGGGCTGTCATCATGAACAGTCATGGCGTACTTATCCAATGGCGCGGCCCGAACGTCAAGCCCTTCCGCATACGTATAGTTACTTGACGGCGGCCCCATGCTATGGTTTGCTGCGCCTACGCAGGAGACACCGCATGTTTTCCATTCTGTAAACCAGGAAGTCCAACGATGACACGATTACCGACCATCGGTTCAGCTGTGATCGATCGGCTCCACCAGTTGGGAGTCCGTCATATCTTTGGAATCCCCGGTGACTATGTCCTCAGCCTCTACCAATTGATCGAGGCGTCACCAATTCAACATGTCGGTACCACGCGCGAGGACTGCGCGGGGTTCGCGGCGGACGCCTATGCGCGTATCAACGGCATCGGGGCGGTCTGTGTGACCTACTGCGTTGGCGGACTCAATACCGTGAATGCCATCGCCTGCGCCTATGCTGAACGATCGCCGGTGGTGTTGCTCACCGGATCGCCCGGACTCTCGGAGCGT
>JAABQN010000162.1 GCA_011391455.1 Nitrospiraceae bacterium | reverse complement strand
GTTTTACTCCTTCGCGCTCCAGCAAAAGACGATAACCGCCATACCAAGCATGGCAATTCCGGCTCCAGTCCAGTCGAAGACGGAAAGCTTTTCACCATCCACAACCTTCAGCCAGATCAAGGCCGCTGCGACATAGACGCCCCCATAGGCCGCATAGACCCGTCCGCTGGCGGCGGGGTGGAGAGTGAGGAGCCAGACAAAGGCGATGAGGCTGAGCGCCGCCGGAACTAAGAGCCAAATTGATCCGTCCTTGCGTAGCCAGAGGTACGGCAGAAAGCAGCCGACGATTTCGGCAAGAGCCGTGAGAATGAACAGCCCAGCGGTTTGGAGTAGGAACATAGGTATGTTCTCCTTCTTATGGGCGATAAGGTCTCATCATGTAAGACAAGAATCAAGTCGAAGGGAACGAGCAACTTGAAACCTGAAACTAGAAACTTGCAACTCCACTATACGAGCAGCAGACCGGCGGCGCGGATTTTTTCCCAGGAGGCCGTACCGAGGAAGATTTCAAATTCCTTTATGGTACCTGGGAATGTAATTTTCGCTTTCCGGAGCAGAGGGTAGGGAAGAGATGGGTTGTTGTGAGGTGTGGATTGTCGAATGAGATCGTCAAGCCACTGAGCCTGTTGATGAGAGACGGTGACGGCCTGATCGCTGGTACGCCCCGGTAGAATGAGTCGCGTTTTTCTTCTAACAGGTTCGCAGACTGGTTGCCCACCTAACCAGACAAACCGCCGCTCCGCCTGTGGGGTATCCTCAATAATTCTTTTCTTGAGAAGCTGGCGTACCCATGTGGAAGAGACACGTGGCTTTGGCACGGAATGGTCGAACCACTGGCGGACGTCGAGTGAGAGCCCGCTTCCTTCGAGATAATTCAGTATCGACCGCCGTAGTCCTTCGCCAAGCCACTCCGGTGTCTTGCCACGGTGATCCTGGTGCAGAAGATCGTTTTCTGCAAAGCCCTGAAATTCAGGCCCGAGGATGCGCAGTCCATGGGCAGCCGGCTTGAGTCCGATCGGGCTATGGGCTGTGGCGGTGAAGCGATGCCAAAAAGCAGATTGAATCAGGTCTGCCGCGAACAATTGCCGCACCCGTTCCAGCGAATCCACCGTTTCTTGCACTGTCTCAGAGGGACAACCGTACATGAGATAGGCATGTATGAGCGTACCTGCGTCTTTGAAGGCTGCCGCCACAAGTCCAGTTTGATCGACGGTAATTCCTTTCTTGATCTTTTCCAGCAGACGATCCGAGGCCGCTTCAAGTCCTGCTGTCACGGCGATGCAACCGGAAGCCGCTAAGAGGCGGCAGAGGTCCGGTGAGAAGGCTTCTTCAAAGCGGATATTGCCCCACCATGAAATGGTGATGCCTCGTTCCAGCAGCGCCAAGGCGAGCGACTTTAAGGCAGCGGGAGGGGCTGCTTCATCGACAAAGTGGAATCCACGGCAGCCTGTCTCGGCGATCAGCTGCTCAATCTGCCGGATCAGCCTATCAGTCGGCGTCATTTCATAACGGCTGATGTAGTTGAGTCCGACATCACAAAACGTACATTGCTTCCAGTAACAGCCGTGGGCGACTGTGAGTTTGTTCCAATGGCCTTCCGACCAGAGGCGGTGCATCGGGTTCGTGCTGTCTAAGATCGTGAGGTAGCGATTCAAGGTGAGGCCGCTATAGGTCGGACAACCGACTTCATCCATGCTGAAGTCCCGATCGGACGTATCATTTGCAAAGACCACTCGATCCTTGTCCCGATAGAATGTTCGGCAGAGTCGCGTGCGCGATTTGCTCCCTGCCAGATGTTCGATCAGTGAAAGCAGAGGCCGTTCCCCGTCGTCGAGAGTGACGTAATCGACATAGTCGAATACGCGGGGGTCCGACAGACGTCGAAGCTCCGTGTTGGCATATCCGCCACCGAGGGCAATCGCAATGTCCGGCCGTCGGCTCTTGATCGAGGAGGCCATACGAAATGCGCCATAGAGGTTTCCGGGAAAGGGAACAGTCAGACAGACGAGCGAGGGATTGAGGCGCTCAAGATGTTCCCATAAGGATTCGAGCATGAAACTATCCGTCATTGTCGGGGGAACGGCTACCGCATCGATGATGGTTTCGAACGACGAGGCTGCCCGGGCGATATGTTCGGCGTAGCGGCTCAGGGCGAAATGAGGAGAGACGGTTGCCTGGGTCAAATCGGCCAGGTCTTCGAGATACAAGGTGGCGAACCGTTTGGCACGATCCTGTTCCGGCAAGGCACGAAATGACGCAGCGCTTTCTCTCTGGCCGGCAAACCGGGAGCCTTGGGGAAGAAACCCTGGGCGGGCGAGGAGCAAGGCTAAGGAGGGGTTGTGTCCTTGCAGAAATTCAATGACTGGGTCGATGGCGTTCAGATAGGCCGGCTCGACCGCCAACATCTGTCTGGCTTCACCGGGCAATTCCTCTTCGCGCTCGCGCACTTGCTCAAACAGGGCTTGGAGCCCCGATCGACAAAAGAGCCGGAGCACCATCTCGATGCCGATGTCGGCTTGGGAGGCTTCAATCCCTCGGCCACGGAGGAATCCCGTGAGGTAGGCGGTGGAGGGGTAGGGAGTGTTCAGTTGAGTGAGTGGAGGGATGAGCAGCAGAACGGGGCCAGCCATGGGCTCGACATACCATACTGCCTGAGTGGAATGCTACGCGACATTCATTCTGCGGGGTGGTTTTCCTGTCGCAGGGAGGGGCTGATTATTTCTTGATATCCAGAATGGTGCCCAACATATTGTCGGCTGTTTTCAGGGTGCTGATATTCGCTTCAAATCCCCGCTGCGCGAAAATCTGCTTGACGGCTTCCTCACCGAGATCCACGTTCGACAATTCCACCTGGATTGGACCATCGCCGCTATCGCGTAGGACCGTAGGACCGGCGGAGTCGTCTTTTCGAACGACAGGGAGTACACCGCCGGGTTCTACCGAGACAAGCTGTACGTGAGATTTCTTGAATCCGTCGGTATTGATGTTGGCCACGTTATGCGCGGTGACTTCGATCTGTTTTGAAAATGCGGTGAGGCCAGAGAGGGCTGAGTGAATTGTGCCGATCATCAGGCACCTCCTTAAGGTTCTGTGTCAAGCGTCAGCTCCAACGATTTGGTGGATAGCCTGTTGCGTCCTGTCGGCTTATATATCGGTCAGATGAATGAGGAACTTGATTTCTGATCGGCTTCATGGTTTGGGAGAAGGCGGTGTGAGAATCGGCCACAATGGACACTATCGAAGAATAGATATTCCAGACCCCTGGACTTAAGAATTACGAATACATACCGATAGAGTAGGGCTGAATGTCCTTAGTGCTCTTGAGGATCTGACCCGTGGCCCAACGGACCATTCCCCTTACACGTCTCGTGGTAGGCATGTACCTGATCGGGGTTAACCGATCGTGGTTGCAGACGCCGTTTCTTCGCCATAAGTTTAAGATCAAGGATCAATCGGAAATCGAGGCCCTTCGGCTTGCTGGAATCACCGAGGTAACAATCGACACCGCGCAGGGGCTGGATGTTGCTGACCATGAGCCTGCTCGCCCAGCGTTGGGCGAGACCGTTCTTGTCGAAAGCCCCACGCTGTTCCACCCCGAGGCTCCTTCCGTAGTGCCTTCTTTGCCGCCTTCTGCGGTCATGCTAGCGGAGAATTTTTCAAAAGCAAAGCAGCGTCGCGCTGAATTTGTAAAGCGTCTGGATGACCTGTTCGAGCAGACGCGCAAAACCGGGCTTGTACAGTATGATGCCGCCTGCCAGTTCACCGATGAGGTTCTGGGCGACGTTCTTGATGCGCAGTCCGCCTGTTATGCAGTGCTGGGATTTCGACAACCAGATCCAACGGTTCACGAACATGGTCTGACCGTGTGTACTCTTTCCGTGATGCTTGGGCAGGCCCTGAAATATTCTCGTGAACGGTTGCAGCAACTGGGGACCGGGGGATTGCTGCATGACATTGGACTCACGCAGTTACCTCAGAATATTGTGAAGCGGCCCAAAACGATGTCGCCGGCTCAACAGGCTCTGTACGAGAGCCATACCATTCAAGGAAGCACGATCCTCGAAAAGAGCGGATCGCCGGACCGGGCCGTTCTCGCTATTGTGAAGGGGCATCATAGTCTGACCGCGCAGATCGGACAGACAGAGGAGGCGTCAGCGGCACATCTTGACGCGACTCGTTTGATTGGAATTATCGATCAGTACGATGAGCTTGTCACTGGTCAGACAGGTCTCACTCCGATGTCTTCCAATCAGGCGTTGACGCAGCTCTACCAACGGTATCGAGCCGATGAAGCGCTCTCGCAGGTCGTGTCGCACTTGATTCGAGCGATCGGCGTGTATCCATTGTACAGTGTGGTGGCCCTGAGTTCCGGAGAGCTTGCTGTTGTCGGCGCCATCACACCGGGGAAAGCTCACCTGCCCCTTCTGTATATCTGCAGAAACCAGTCCGGCGCGACATGTTCTCCGCCGGTTTCCTTGGATTTAGTGCATGAACCAGAGGGAGGACGGACGATTCGTGATGTGCGGAATGCGGACCGGGAAGGTCTCGATATCGAAGCTGTTCTCAGGCAGGTGGCCGCGTGAGCCTGTCCCTCAGTCCCACCCCTGATCCTGCCCCAAAAGGAAACCTGTCCTGGTTGCCCACTCGTGAGGACACGTTTCTCATTCTCGAGTCATCCGGAGAAGCGATATTTGTGACGGATCGAGATGGGCGGATCTTGTCTCTCAACCCCGTGGCGCAACAGCTCGTGGGTCGCCATCAGGATGTTATCGGCTCAGTGTTTCACGAGTTGGTGGGTTGCCTCTTCTCAAAGGGGGGAAGCCATCGCAATTGCCCATTGGAGTACACCGTACGAACCGGTGAAGTCACAATGGTATCGTCTCATCAGTGGATCCGAGCGGATGGTACAGGGATTGAGATCGCTGCAACGTTCTGGCCCAGGTGTCAAGGCTTGGAGTTTGTTGGAGCCATCGTT
>JAABQN010000161.1 GCA_011391455.1 Nitrospiraceae bacterium | reverse complement strand
CGTTGCCGGTCGATGTCATACAGTTTCTCGCCACGACGATGAAAAGCAATATCCGTGAACTCGAGGGTTCGTTGGTACGCCTTGGCGCCTATGCCTCGCTCACGGGCCAAACGATCACGCTGGAGATGGCGAAGAACGTACTCCGGGATCTGATCGGCGCCAAGAAAAAAATCGTGTCGATGGACGATATTCAAGAAACGGTGGGCGCGCGCTTCCACGTAAAGATCTCCGACCTGAAGTCCCGTCGCCGGAGTAAGACGCTGGTGCATCCAAGGCAGATCGCCATGTATCTCTGCCGGGAGCTCACGGATTCCTCGTATCCCGAGATCGGGCGGCAGTTCGGAGGCAAAGACCACACGACGATCATCCACGCCTGCAAGCAGGTCATCAAAGCGAAGGACAGCGACAGCGCATTAAGTGCCACGTTGGATAGCTTGAGGGAGCAGATCCTGCGAGCATGAGGGGTTGCGCCAGGGGGAAGAGATCATGAAACTGCGTATGGGACGAGTAGAGCTTTTGACGGGCCTCCAGCGGGTCCAAGGTGTCGTTGAAAAACGCAACACGATGCCAATTCTCTCGAATATCTTGATTGAGGCGAAGCAGGAGGGAGTGGAAATCGTCGCCACCGATCTCGAGATCGGCATGCGAGGGCATTACAAGGCGACCGTGGAGAAACCCGGAGGGATTACGCTCTCAGCTCGAAAGCTGTACGAGATCATCAAGGAACTGGCGGTCAGTGAAATCGAAATTACCTCTGGCGACAACAATTGGACGACGATTCACGCCGGCAAGAGCCAATTTAAGATCGTCGGGCTCCCCAGCACCGACTATCCTGCGTTGCCCACGATCGAACGGGAAGGACTCATTCCTCTCGCCGGGGCCGGGCTCCTCGAACTGATCAGGAAGACCCTTTTTGCCGCCGGAGATAATGACGCACGCTATATCCTCAACGGTCTGCTGGTGACCCTCATCACGTCGGAGAAGAAAACGATCTTGCGGCTGGTCGGCACCGATGGACATCGGTTGGCGGTTGCCGAGCAGGAGGTCGGACATGCCGGCGCCAAAGGCGCTCCGCAAGAGATCAAAGCCATTATTCCAAAGAAGGCTGCGCACGAGATGCAGCGTCTTCTGGAAGAAGGCGGCGAGGGCGAACCCTTGATCGGGTTCACCAAGAATCTCATGATTTTCCGGAAGAGCGGGCTGCTGCTGACCTCGCGGCTCATGGAAGGGAATTACCCGAATTATCAGCAAGTGATTCCGAAAGAGAGCGGCGGGAAAATCGGGGTCAATCGCAATGAGCTTGAAAGTGCGCTTCGGCGTGTTTCCGTGCTGTCCCGTGATAAGGCGAGCGCAGTGAAGGTGTCGTTTGTCTCCGGACAGATGACGTTGTTCTCCAGTAATCCCGACTTTGGAGAAGCGACTGAAGAGCTTGCGGCACGGTACGAGGGACCGGCCTTGAACACGGGGTTCAACGCCCGTTACTTGCTGGATGTTCTCGGGGTGATGGACGGAGAAACGATCACTCTGCAAATGGATAATCCGCTGAGCCCCTGTTTGATCCAGGAGTCGGACAGTCCCGGGTTCAGGTGCGTGGTCATGCCGATCAAGATTTGAGATTCAAGAGTCAATGGTCACTAGTCAATAGAAGAAGAGAGGAACCCGGCAGCAGCGGGTATCCTTTTTTCGCGAATGACGAATGACCGTTGACCAATGACGGGCTCAAAGTAGGAGACTGATGGCCAGTAACGACAGCGAGACCGCACAGAAATCCGACAGCTACGGCGCGGATCAAATCAAAGTATTGGAAGGTCTGGACGCCGTGCGGAAGCGTCCGGCTATGTACATCGGCAGCACCGGTGTGGACGGCCTCCACCACCTCGTCTATGAAGTCGTCGACAACAGTGTCGATGAGCATATGGCGGGATTCGGTGAGACGATCGAGGTGATGATCCACATCGACAACAGCGTCACAGTCGTGGATAACGGCCGTGGTATTCCCACCGGGATGCATTCCACCCAAAAGAAGTCCGCCGCCGAAGTGGCGCTGACGGTCTTGCACGCGGGCGGCAAATTCGAGCAGGGCGCCTATACGGTATCCGGCGGGCTCCATGGAGTCGGGATCTCGGTGGTCAACGCACTCTCCGAATGGCTCGAGTTGGAGATTTGGCAAGACGGCCAGGTGTTCGAGCAGCGCTACGAGCGCGGCAAGTCGACGGCCCCGCTCAAGATGACGGGAAAAACCAAGCGCCGTGGCACGATGGTCACGTTCAAGTCCGACGGGCAGATCTTCGAGACGCTCGACTTCAGCTTCGACGTGCTGGCACAGCGGCTGCGCGAACTCGCCTTTTTGAACAAGGGACTTGAGATCACACTCAAGGATGAGCGGAAAGAACCGGTCAAGGAGCAAATATTCAAGTACAAGGGCGGGATCGTGTCGTTTGTCGAGCATCTGAACGAAGCCAAGGTGCCGCTGCACAAGCCTATTTACGTGCAAGTTGAGAAATCGGATATGGTGATGGAGGTTGCGCTTCAATACAACGACAGCTACGCAGAGAATTTATTTTCATTCGCGAACAACATCAATACCAAGGAGGGCGGCACGCACTTGGTGGGCTTCAAGGCCGCGCTTACCCGTACGATTAACAGCTACGCGAACTCCAACGACCTGCTCAAGAAAGACACCGAGTCGCTCACCGGTGATGATGTCCGCGAAGGGCTCACCGCTGTCGTCAGCGTCAAAGTCCGGAATCCTCAGTTCGAAGGACAGACGAAAGCCAAGCTGGGCAATAGTGAGGTGAAGGGCATCGTCGAGTCCGCAGTCAATGAAGCGCTCGGGACCTATTTCGAAGAAAACCCGACGGTTGCCCGAAAGGTCATCGGGAAAGCGATCGACGCTGCGCGTGCTCGCGAAGCGGCGCGAAAAGCGAAAGAGCTCATCCGACGGAAGAGCGCACTCGACGGGGGCTCGCTTCCCGGAAAGTTGGCCGACTGTTCGGAGAAGGATCCGGCCTTGAGCGAGCTGTATATCGTTGAGGGCGATTCGGCAGGCGGGTCCGCGAAGCAGGGACGGGACCGCAAGTTTCAGGCGATCCTGCCGCTGAAGGGCAAGATCCTCAACGTCGAGAAGGCGCGATTCGACAAGATGCTCTCTAGCGATGAGATCCGGACCTTGATCATGGCTCTCGGAACCGGCATCGGCCGCAAGCGCGAAGAGAGCGAAAAGGCCGACAAAGACTCGTTCGACATCAGCAAGGCCCGGTACCATAAGATCATTCTCATGACGGATGCCGACGTGGACGGCAGCCACATCCGGACTCTGCTCCTCACGTTCTTCTTTCGGCAGATGCCGGAGCTGCTCGAACGAGGCTACATCTATATTGCACAGCCGCCGCTTTTCAAAGTGAAGAAGGGCAAGACGGAACGGTATCTCAAAGATGAGATGGCATTGAACGAGCACCTGGCCGATATCGCCGTCGAGGATGTGGAAGTGTACGTGGAAGGGGTTCAAGGGTATGTCACGGGACGGCGGCTCCTGCCCATTCTCAAGAAACTGATCGCCTTCGAGACATTGCTCGGCCGGCTCAATAAAAAACCGCACGAGGCCAGCATGGTGCGGGCATTTGTGGATGAGCCGGGACTCGATCGTGACCTGCTCAAGGATGAGGCGGCACTCAAGAAGGTTGTGGCCAACGTAAAGAAAACTCTCGCGGTGGTGTATCCGAAGCTCACCCCGACGTTGGATATCGTCGAAGATGAAGAGCATCAATCGAACAAAATTATCTGTCGCCTGCTTGCCAACGGGGCCACCTATAGTTTTGACGTGACGCACGTGCTAGTCGGCTCTGCCGAATTCCGCGAGTTGCAAAAACTCTCACCGTCGGCGATCGGCTTGGGCAGGGCGCCGTACAAGATCAAAGCCGACGGTCAGGAACAGCTCCAGCCCGCGACGGTTGAGTTGGTCAAGGCGATTCTCGATAGGGGCAAGCACGGACTCGGTATCCAGCGTTACAAAGGTCTCGGCGAAATGAACCCGAATCAGCTCTGGGAAACGACGATGAATCCAGAAGTCCGGACGCTGTTGAAGGTCAAACTGGAAGACGTGCCGGGCGTCGACGAGATCTTCACGATTCTGATGGGCGACGAAGTCGAGCCTCGACGAAACTTCATTCAAGCCCACGCATTAGAAGTGCGTAATCTCGACGTGTAATGCCGAACGCTGAGCGATGAACGGGAGTAGTAGAGCTGTCTTCGATTCTGTATGCCGATTGCCTTGTAGGATGCTCAAAATGGTCATCCAGCAAGGCCGCAGGGAACGGGACGACTGAGGCGTACCCTTGTGGTACGTCGCAGGGAGGCTCGTGACCGAGAACGAAGCTGGGGACCATTTTCAGCATCCGCGGAGAATTAGATGCCACCTGATGAAAGACTAGGACAAATCGCCATCGAAGACGAGATGCGCTCGTCGTACCTGAGTTACGCGATGAGCGTCATCGTGGGCCGGGCGCTCCCCGACGTGCGTGACGGCCTCAAGCCGGTCCATCGCCGCATTCTCCACGGCATGAACGAAATGGGCCTGGCGTCAAACCGGGCCTACCGCAAGTCCGCCAAGATTGTCGGCGAGATCATGGGGAATTACCATCCCCACGGGGACAGCGCGATCTACGACACCCTCGTTCGTATGGCGCAACCCTTCAACATGCGCTATATGCTCGTGGACGGGCAGGGCAATTACGGATCGGTCGACGGCGATCCGCCGGCAGCCATGCGGTATACCGAAGCACGCCTGACCAAAGTCGCTGAGGACATGCTCGCCGATATCGACAAGGATACGGTCGATTTCGGGCCGAACTACGACGAGTCGCTGGTCGAACCGCTGGTGCTCCCCTCTAAAATTCCAAATCTTCTCGTCAACGGCGCCGGCGGCATTGCGGTGGGCTATGCCACCAACATTCCGACTCACAATATCGGCGAAGTGATCGAGGCGCTTCTCCTATTCTTGGAGAACCCGGACATCACGATTGCC
>JAABQN010000160.1 GCA_011391455.1 Nitrospiraceae bacterium | reverse complement strand
GCTGGAGACAATCACGATGGCCAGATAATCGAGCCTCCGTTGCCGGCCCAGTTCTGCAAACTGGGCCCAATCCCCATACGGCTGCGGTCTGATATGGTCGGCTGAGATCACCTCTGTTATCGCCACAGGAATCGCACGACCGAGACCCTGTTGTAGTTTCTCTCCAAGGCGAACAAGCGCCTCGTCCGGCAGATTCGGAGCCGCACCTGGCTCTGCCGTATCTGACACCACAACAAGCCCTGCCTGTAGTGGTCGCTGATAGATCCACCTGAACGCGTCGTCGAAGCTCTTGCGCTCTGAGGAAACATAATCGCCAATCCGTGCAGGTGGGATAGAAGAGGCACAGGAAACCAACAATACCAAGCTGAACATAAGACTGAATTGAATGAGCACCCGGCGCATCCCCCACCTCAGATCATGCAAGTCTGGTCAACCGCTGTATTCTCTACCGTTGTACGTTCGCTCCCCATCGGCAGATCTGTCAAGTCAAGCGGGCGAGAGATCTCTCCCTTGCAATCCTGTTGTGGGCTCGCTACCATATTTCGTGTAGATTCTGGTCTGAGACCACCGCGCTTCACCACAACAAGGATGGTTTCCTATGCCTTGGCAAAACGCTTCAGGCTCCATCCAATGGTCGATCATCATTCCAGCTCATAACGAGGCTGATCGCATTCTTCCCCATCTTCGAAGCATCACCACATTCTTGCGGGACCGAGGACAGCCCTTCGAAATCCTCGTGGTCGACGACGGCAGCACCGATGATACGGCCGCCGTTGTTGAGAGCCTTGCCTCTTCGACCCCGGAGATTCAATTGCTCCGGGCTCCACTACGCCAAGGCAAAGGCGCAGCCGTACGACGAGGAATGAGCGCAGCCATCGGACGATTACAGTTATTTACTGATGCGGACGGCGCCACGCCGATCCAGGAACTCACCCGGCTCGAACAGGCCATGGTTGAGGGAGCCGACGTGGCTATCGGATCGCGTTCACTCGCCTCCCGGTTGCCGGACTATGCAGTCCAGACTCGCTGGTATCGGACCATTTTGAGCTACCTGTTCAACACACTCATCCGGGAGAGAGGCCTCAGCGGAATCGCCGACACACAATGCGGATTCAAACTGTTCCGTCAAACTGTGGCAACAGACCTCTTTGGCGTCTCCACCATCAACGGCTATGGCTTCGACGTCGAACTGCTCTATGTCGCGAAACAACGCGGATACCGCATCGCAGAAATTCCGGTGAATTGGGCCCATCAACCAGGTTCAAAATTTCGTGTCATCAGAGATGGGTTTGCCATGCTGCGCGAATTGGCTGTGATCCGACAGAACTGGACCAAGGGCTACTACGTGGATCCGTCACACCCAAGGGATTTTCATCCGGCCCCAGTCAGCCGACTCGGGCTCCCTCCACAATGAAATCCCTCGCAGAATAACCGAGCAAGACAGGCGAGACTCGTAAAGATGAAATATCCAACCCCTCCCGCTTTTCACGCAAGTCTCGCGAGTCTCGCGCAAATAACGCGATGGGCCATTCTATGGGGTCTTCTCCTCACAGTCAGCGGGCTGTGGGGATGCGAGAAACTGGCTTCACCATTTCAGCGAACTCTCTTACCGGATATGGGTCCGCGTCTGGCCAACTCCGTCAAGCTGACCTTCGACCCCGCCTTCACCAATCTCAAAATGCCGTACATTGATGGATGCAATAGCCCCCACGAGCTCAATGTAGGGGAAGAAGTCGAATCGATCATGATTGACGCGGCCTCTCAAAATTTTACGGCCGTCACCATCACCGGTGGAGTCCCCGCACAGATCCCGCCCGACAAAGAGATCGCGGTCACACTTCAACGCTCAAACCTCAAGCTTTGGGCTGATAATGTCTATGATCGAGTGCCTGCAGACATCACCCTCGAAACGCTCCTAACCTTCAAGGATGCTACGGGGAAAGAGCTTGGCCGACAGACCCTGTCCCTTGCACACAACCAACGGCTTATCCTAGAACCGAGCAATCGCCGATGCGATTACGGCAATATACAAGAGTTTGTGCATGACGCTGGGATTGCCCTCTCGACACAATTCATCCGCGCCGTCCGTACCCAATTGGCAGCGACGGGCGGCCCCACTCCTGCATCGATGGACCAGGCCAAAGGCACTTTGTCGGCAATCTCATTTAAAGCCACTGTGCTGGATGAAAACAGCGATTTGGTCTTCGAGGGAGGCGAGCGCATTCGGGTACGCATCGACCTCATGAACGGAGGAGAGCAGGAACTACTGGGTGCCACGGCGACCTTGACAGGAACCGCTTCACTGCTCGCCCAATTTCCTGCAACCTCCCTTGCAATAGGACGGCTGCACCAAGGCCAATCCCGCTCAATCGAATTTGCGGCGACCTTGCCGCAGTCCATCCAACAACAAAAGGCCGAGATTCACGTGGCCGTCTCTGATTCAGGAACCCGTATTCAGCCGCCGGTTCAAACCCTGGCCCTATCCATCCATCCTAGCAGCATCAAGACCGACGACGTGGATCACATCCCTTCTGTGACCACCGGATTTCAACAGCCCCACACCTACTTGCTCTCAATCGGGATCGGATCCTATCGAGATCAGCAAATCCCCTCCCGCAAGTTCGCTTCCTTGGATGCCGCGATGGTCTCAAGTTATCTTCACTCCCTTGGTGGGTTGCCTGCCTCCAATATTCGGCTGCTGCAAGATTGGAAGGCGATACGCTCGGATATTGACGAAGCGCTGTTGGATTGGCTGCCGCCTCATATGAACAGGGATGCGGTCGTTATTGTCTACTTTGCCGGTCTTGCTTCGGTCTCTTCGACGGGAGAAACATTCCTGGTCCCATACGATGGAACTGCTACGACTCCCTCACGGTCGTACCCGCTCAAAAATTTTGAGGCGGCGCTGGCCCGCTTGAAAGCAAAACAGACGGTGTTTCTATTCGATGGCGCTGTGTCGCGTATGGGACCAGATAACAAAGCCAAGACCATCCTTCCCCAATGGAATCCTAGGGGGAGTTCAACCCTCCATGTCATTGGGCTCAGCGGCATCGGGCAAGGGTTGGAGGACGACCAGCATCGGCATGGCCTGTTCACCTACTATCTGCTGCGGGCGCTGCGCGGTGAAGCCGACACCAATCGGGACGGCGACGTGACACTCGGCGAAACCGTGGCCTATCTCAGCCAGAAAGTGCGCTGGGCTGCCAAGACCTACATGAACCAGGAGCAACGCCCGTTTGCTGTGCCGGCGATTAGCCCAATCGATCCCTCTGCTGCCTTGATATTGACCAAGGTAGCTGCGATCCAGGGCACCGAAGCCCATTAGCAGGATGCTGAAAAAGCCCGCCAGCGGCGTTCTCGCATCGTTCAGACCCTCAACGTACCGCAAGGGTACGCCTCAGGCCTTCACTCGCTGCGGCCTTGCTGGACAGTCTTTTTGAGCATCCTGACAAAGTCACACGGTCGGAATAAAAAAAGAGGGTGGAGGATTGATCCTCCACCCTCTCATTAGCCTTGAGGCTGCGACGAAACTACTCGGCTTTGCAGAAGGTCCGCTCGTAGTTGATGATCAGCCAGGCTTCCTCTTCCGAGATAATCGCTGGGGTCAAGGAAATCATGCCTGTGCCGACACTCCCGTTCTTGATGATCCAGAAGAGCTCACCATCTTTCCGCTTCTTATGGAATTTGCAATTTGTGAAATCGCGGGGGCTCGGGTTCAGAACCTTCCCGGCCTCGCCCTGGCCATCCCCGTTCTTACCATGGCAATTGAAACAAGTCCCCTTACCCTCATACAGTGCCTTTCCTTTGGCAATGTTCTCAGGGGTTGCAGCAACCGGATTCTTGTTGGCTTTTGCATCGGACATCTGATCAGCCGGAACGCGGGACTTGAGCGGATCCTTTTCCTCGGCTCCGACCACTGATGCCGACAGCATGATCAATGCTGCGCTGATTCCCAAAAACTTAGCAAAATGCCCCATCAGATTTCCTCCTTTGTGTTTAACCACCGCACGTGAACTCGGCATCGGGCCGCTGGCTTATGAACTCCATATCAAAGCGACAAAACGCGGGCGAATATAACAATGGCCTCCCACTTATGTCAAGCAATTCAACGTGCTATCGGAAGGTATTCCTACTCCGTAATTCTTTCGCTTCACGATCCCGTTTCCGACTCCTGCTCACTTCCGCTCCGATGAATTTCGTCAGTCCTAGTCAGATACGTATCAAGGCTCATGCCAGAATCCCCTCACGGTGAGACACGATATTTCCGTTAGTTAGGGGCATGGGTGATCACGGAAATCTCGGAAGGCTCAAAAGGGTGGCGCCATTGTGCCTCAACTCCTGCCGCAGCGCCCCATATCCTCAATATCTTGCAAGTCTGTCTGGTCTATCTAGTCTGTCTGGTTCATCTGGTCAGTTTCGTTCAACCAATCAGACGAGACAGACCGAATAGACCAGAGAAACTAGATAGACCAGACAGACCTGGCTTACGCCAGACATACTGACAGCGAAGTTCTGCTGTATGAAATGGTTGATCCGCAGCCTGTTACCGCTTGATGACGATATCGCGCGCAACTTTGCCACTCGGGCCGAAGGGCTTTTGAGGTTTGCCATTGAGTTCGGCCTTGACCCCCCCCGCGTTACCGAGCGTCAGGATAAACTGGTCCTGACCTTTCCATGTAGCTTTTTCTCCGGGCCGCAGCAAGGCTTCTTGGGGGCTGCCCCCATCGATCTGAATGACGACCCAACTCAACTCTATCGCTTCAAGCTCCAGTGCCAACTGTCCCTCTGTTGTTCCAGACCCTTCGAGTGAAATCCCTCCCAGTGGTCCGTCGTTCCCCAGCGACGAAGGAGCCGGAGTCGTCGGCTTCAGCGCAACTGAAGCTGTCGTGACAGGGGTCGGCGCAAGTTCGTCCGTATCTGACACACTCGGCTTAGCTGATACGACAGGGGCCTCGCTCGGTTTGGTACTGGGAGCAGGCTGGTCCTGCGTGACCGATTCGGTTTGCAGGCTCAGCGGCGCGTCCTGAGATTCTGGAGCCGGTGCAGTAATCCGTT
>JAABQN010000018.1 GCA_011391455.1 Nitrospiraceae bacterium | reverse complement strand
TGGCGCTAGGATATAGATTACGGTGGCCTTTGCAGACTTCGTGCTTGAAAGCCTTGGCGTATGAGTTTACGTTTATGCCGTTTGAAGTGTTGTCTGGAAGGTAGTATGCCGAAAAACTCACTCAACAAGGAGCTGCTCTGATGGAGACTAGTAATTGGGTATTGGGAGATATGTCGTGGGTCATTATAGGGGGGGCCGTTATCCTCGGATTATTGGCGTTGAATGCGTATGTTCAGCGAATAGCTAGAATTGAGGAGGAGCAACGAATAAAACTCCTGGCTTCCGAGCCTCTTAATCGCGCGAGATCAGCAGTTTCTCAGAGTCGTCGACCTGAAGACATCTGACGTCCTGGCTGCCTGTGGAACTCGGCGTGTCTTCCCTCCGTTTCCGGACACACTCTTGCTTCCCTTGCATTCTGCCCATGGTTCAAAATCTCACGCCATGCCTATATGAGTTGTCAACTCAAGAGCATTCAACATTGGGCAGTACAGTTACGCGGGTTACGACCGATAGCTTGCGTTGATGCGGACATAATCGAACGACAGATCGGTCGTCCAGATATGGGCTTTGTGACGGCCTTGCCCTAGACCTACGGCCATCGAAAATTCTTTCTGGCGAAAGACCTTCGCGATGCGGGCTTCAGCAGCGAGTCCGAGCCCCATGCCTTTATGCACCATCGGAACCCCGCCGAACGAGAGGCTCAGCTTTGAAGGAGTAATTGGAACTCCGGCTCGTCCGATTGCCGCCATCACACGGCCCCAATTGGCATCCTCGCCGAAGAGGGCGGTCTTCACCAGATTAGATGTGGCAATGGTTTGAGCCACCTGTCGTGCTTGCGCCACTGTGGCTGCTCCAGTCACCTCGATGTTCACCACCTTGGTGACACCTTCCCCGTCGCGGCAAATGGCCAGCGCGAGTGCCTGGCAGGCTTCTGTCAGAAGTTGGAGGAATCGATGAAAGGCAGCCGTGCCTTCCTTGATCGTGCGGTTGTCTGCCATACCGTTCGCCAAACAGAGGACGGTATCGTTGGTGCTCGTGTCTCCATCGACTGAGATGCAGTTGAAGGACTCGTTGGCCGCCAGACTGAGAGCTTGTTGGAGGGCGCTCTTCGTGATTGACACGTCCGTGGTGAAATAGGCCAGCATCGTAGCCATGTTGGGATGGATCATTCCAGAACCCTTGGCCATTCCACCGATAGTGATCAAACGACCGCCGATGGTGTCTTGAAGGGCGATGGTTTTTGGACGTAAGTCGGTCGTCATGATCGCCTGAGCTGCATCCGGGCCTCCCTGATCGCTGAGTTGAGAGAGCAGCTGTGGTAAGCCTTTGATGATTCGATTGACCGGCAGCACACGACCGATCACGCCGGTGGACCCGACGAATATGTGATGCGAGGGAACTCCCATGTGGCGTGCGAGCAAGGTCGCAGTTTTTTTTGCGGCGGCTAATCCCTTGGCGCCGGTGCAGGCGTTTGCATTACCGCTGTTGACGAGAATGGCCCGACCGATGCCCTGGCGTAAGTGAAGGCGATCGACGATGACCGGCGCTGCGACCACCTGATTTTTCGTGAAGACTCCGGCGATGGGACCGCTCTGTTCAGAGACGACGAGCGCGAGGTCGAGCAGGCCTGGCTTCTTGATACCACAATGGATGCCTGCTGCGCGGAACCCCTGAGGTGCGGTGATCCCGCGGCGTGGAGATGTGGTTGTTAATTTTTCGGCCATGATCGAGAGAATGTATATTGATCTATGCAGGATGCTCAAAAAGGCTGTCCAGCAAGGCCGCAGGCGAATCGAAACCGGAAGCGTACCCTCTGGGGTACGTTGAGGATTTCGACGAGCCGAGAACGAAGCTGGCGGACTTTTTCAGCATCTTGCTAGGGATAGGCAGCCGGAGCCGTCAAACCTGTCTCCTCGGGAAAGCCCAGCATGAGGTTCATGGCCTGAATGGCTTGGCCTGCGGCGCCCTTCACCAGATTATCCAGCGCGGCTACCGTAATGACCGATCCTGAGCGGGGATCGAGGTAGACTCCGATGTCGCAATAGTTGGAGCCCTTGATATAGCGTGGATTTGGAATGGTCTCTTCCTGGAACCGGACGAACCGCTCGCCTTTGTAAAAGTCTCGATACAACGAACGCAGGTCCGGCAGAGACATCGGACTCTTCAGTTTGCAGTAGGCGGTGCTCAGAATGCCACGGTTCATCGGAACGAGGTGCGGAGTGAATGTGACGATCGGCTCTGGAGCCGTCTTTCCTGATGCTTGAGAGGCTCGTTGAAGCAACCCACCGAGTTCCTGTTCGATCTCAGGGATGTGGCGATGCCCTCCAATTTTGTACGGCTCTAAAGATTCATGGGCTTCCGGGAAATGGTAAGGGAGAGCAGGACTTCGCCCTGCGCCGGAAACGCCGGATTTTGCATCGATGACGACGGTGTGAGGCTGCACAAGATCCTGTGCGAACAGCGGGGCCAATTGTAGAACTGCTGCCGTCGGGTAACAGCCTGGCGAGGCCACCAACTTTGCTTTGGCGATAGCAGCTCGGTGCAATTCAGGAAGTCCGTAGACCGCGTCCTTCAGCAAGCCTGGGTAGGTATGTGGAGTTTTATACCATTGTTCATAGACAGCTGGGTCCGTGAGGCGGTAGTCGGCGCTGAGGTCCACCACCAGTTTACCGGTTTTGAGACAGGCGGAAACCGGCTCTAACGATTTGGTGTGAGGAAGGGCCAAGAAGACCGCGTCTGTCTGTTCTGCTAGGGCTTCCGGAGAAAGCGCTTGGAATGAGAGAGACACGAGGCCCGCCAGACTCGGGAAGACCGTTCCGACGGGAGCCCCAGCGGATTTCTCGGACGTGACAGCGTGGAGATCAAAGTGCGGGTGGAGGGCTGCCAGCCGAACAAGCTCCGCTCCGGCATAACCACTGGCCCCTGCAATTGCGACGCGTACCTTTTTCATCTATATCACCTGCCATGTGTTCCACGGGCACAAAAAAAGGGAAGGCGAGGAGCCTTCCCTTTTTCTGACTGTGGCTCCGATGTTTAACGCTTTGAGTACTGGAACCGCTTTCTCGCGCCCTTCTGTCCGTACTTTTTCCGCTCTTTGACGCGCGAATCGCGGGTCAGCAAGCCTTCCTTCTTCAAGGGTATACGGAGGGGTTGGTTGAGCTCCACCAACGCGCGTGAAATGGCATGGCGCAAGGCACCGGCTTGGCCGACCTGCCCGCCGCCTTGGACCGTGGCCTTGATCGAGTACTGCCCCATGACCCCGCCAATTTCGAGCGGGAACTGAATGATCTGCCTCAAGGTCAGGCGTGGGAACGCCTTCTCTAGCGGTTGGTCATTGATCGTAATATCGCCCGCCGTCCCAGTGACCCAGGCCCTGGCAATGGCACACTTTCGTCGTCCGGTTGCATATTGAGTCGCTACTGCCATGTCACAACGTCTCCTTCTTCGCGCACAGTGAAGTCTACAGGGTAATCGGTTCCGGTCGTTGCGCCTGGTGCGGATGGGTGGGTCCGACATAGACGCGGAGTTTCTTAGCCATATGGTTCCCCAAGGGATTCTTGGGGAGCATCCCCTCGATTGCCTTGGTCAAGAGTTCAGTCGGATCCTTTTGGAAGACATGCTGCGCCGTCGCGGTCTTGAGCCCGCCGGGAAAGCCACTATGATGGCGATAGAGTTTCGTGGTCATTTTATTGCCGGTCAAATGAACCTTCTCTGCGTTCACGATCACAATATGGTCTCCCATGTCCACATGGGGGGTAAAGGTCGGCCGGTGTTTGCCACGCAACATTCCGGCGACGCGGGCGGCCAATCTGCCCAGCGTCTTCCCCTCCGCATCCACGAGGTACCACTTTTCCTGCACATCTAACGGCTTTTGCATGTAGGTCAACATCGTTCTTCCCGCTCCTTCACTATCGAGTGAGTCAAGTTTCCTGTACTTCCGGTGTGCCGATATTCTTTGAGTCCAGTTTCGCCAGCCAGGCGTCGAGGTTCGTCGTGCTCCGCCGCTTCAGTACATCCTGGGTAATGTAGATCGGGCACGGAGCCCGGAGGGCCAACGAGATGGCATCGCTGGGCCTGGCATCGATTGTCCGCTCCAGGCCTTTGTTAGAGACATGGACCATGGCGTAATAGGTGCTGCTTTTGACGTCAGCAATGACGACGCGTTGGATCGTGATGTTCAAATGCTCGGCAAAACTCTTGACCAAGTCATGGCTCATTGGCCGTGGCGTAATCATGGTATCGAGCGCTAATTTAATAGCGTTACCTTCAGCGGCGCCGACCCAAATCGGAAAGGTATCGAGGGCGCTATCCTGTCGGGCTAAGACGACGATCCTTGTGTCGGTATTGGCCTCCTCAAGGATGCGATCCACCTTGTATTCAACGAGGTCTTGCTCTTTGGGTAGATCGGCGATGCTCATAATGCGTTTCGCTGAATTAGGAGTCAAGTTTGCCGAAATCTTCCGGTTTGAGATTTTCAAGCCACTGTTCGAGTTCTTCAGAGCTCTGTTTGGTGAGAACTGAATTGTTCGCGAACACAGGGGCATTGCTCCGAAGCGCCAGTGCAATGGCATCGCTGGGTCTGGCATCGACGGTGTATTCTGAGTCTTCGTACATCAAATGGACTTTCGCAAAAAAGGTATGCTCCGACAAGTCTGTAATGACCACGCTGATCACTTTCGCATTGTAGGCATCGAGGAACGACTTCATAAAGTCATGTGTCATAGGCCTGGGGGGGGTCACATTTTCCAGGGACATACTGATCGCGCCGGCTTCTGATTTGCCGACCCAAATGGGGAGCATGTCGGCGTGCTCTTCGTCACGCAGCACCACGATATACGCGTTATTATAGGGGTCGAACATCAACCCCTTTACGTGCATCTGTGTAATCACAAAAACCGGTTCCTTCTCATCGGCTTACGGAGAGAATGGTGACCCTGCCGATGGGTCAAGAAGTGCACAATCTAGCACTTCTGAAATTGGTCTGTCAACGAAGCCTGCGAGATCACTGGAGAAATTCACGGAAGGCTCTGGCGGTCAACGGCCTAGACTTGTCTGTCTGGTTCATCTGGTTTGTTTAGTTTGTCTCGTTTGTTTGGTTGACCGGAACTAACCAAATCAACCAGATGAACAAAACAAACCCAATAACGATCTTCTTATGCCGGCGGACGATAGTTTTGATCGAGCTTTCCCGTATCGGTTTGCTCCCCAAGTTTGAGAAAGGCCTTCATCTGTTTCTTCACAAGTTCTCTGCCGCTCTCGTCGCCCAGGTTGACCTGGTATTCGTTGATGACCATGACCCGCATGCCTTCCCACTTTTTCCAGCAGGGTTTGCATACCTTGGTTTTGATTTCGGCTTCAAGTTTCCCCATGAAGAGGGGGTCGGTAATCGTTTCTCCGGCTTGTCCGCATGTGACGCACTGGACGTCTGCCATGGTGTGAGCATCCTCCCGCAAAAATTATGAGGTGACTGTAGGGGAGAATTGTAACATTGCGGTTGAGCGAAGATAAAGAGGGGGAGCGGATTGACCAGCTCATGGCTTCGTGCTAAGAAGAATCGGTTTCATAGAAGGATACGCCCGGATGGCGGAACTGGCAGACGCGCCGGACTCAAAATCCGGTTCTCGCAAGAGAGTGGGAGTTCGACCCTCCCTCTGGGCACCAACGATTTACCCTGTGTCGATAGGTATCGAATCTAAGCTGCAGGTCTTCAGTTGACATGTTCGAATGGCCACCCTATAGTTCATGCCGTAAGAGCGATGAAGAAGCTTCAATGCTATGATATTGATCTCAATTTTCCGTTTCTTCGTCACACAGCATTTTCTTTTTTAATCTCACCATGGAGGCAGCACATGCGTAAAGTGTTGGCACTGGGAGTGGCAATTCTTTTTGTCGGTTCAGCTGGTGTCTCAATCGCTCAAGAGCGCTTAAATACCCAATCCGGCATGGGTGTGGGCGAAGGAGTCGGCGATGTGTCGGGATCGGGCACAAGGGTGACCACCTTCGATCGAGGCAACTTCCTCGAGCGGTTGTCGCAGGCGGAGACGATTTATGGCCGCGTGATTGGCCTCGATCTGCCGGGCAAAAAAATGCATCTCGAAGGCGGTGGAAGTTCCCACGATGAGGGGCGTGCAGGCGGTGGCGTGATGAACTACCGCACGGTGTATTTTGATGATAAGACCAATTTCGATCAGATTCGTATACTTGAGGCTGGTGATGACGTGACGATTCAGGCGTTCGAAGAAACAAGTGCGAGCCAGCCGTTCGGCACTGGCCATAAGATTGTCCGTGAGATCACCGTAATGAGGGGCAATGAGAAACTGGCCGGTTTTGGTGGATTAGGGCAGCGCCCAAATCCTGCGACAGAGCGTGGAATTAACACGAACAGTGGCTCTACCACCGGTGGTATTGGTGGCTCCGTGTTTCCTGGGAAGATTGACTCAGGTATTACCAGTCCAGTGGGTGAATATACCGGTTCCGCTCCCTGCTGGCAATGTGAACCACAGCCAGGATGGGGCAATGCCGTCGGTAACAAGTCAGACTACGGGACGGACTCAGCGAAGCCAAATTTGAACAAGGGCCTGCACTAATTCGAGATACATAATCGTGGTGTGGGAGAGGGGCAGCGCTTCGCTGCCCCTTTTTTTTCGCTCATCGTCCTGGTTTCTCTGGTTCATTTGGTTTATCGGGTTTGTTTGGTTCATTTGGTTGAACGAAACGAACCAACTGATGGAGAGGTAATATACGCCGTGACTGGTCAACCGGATGCCGAGTTGGATTTACGTGGAGTTATTTGCCCCTATAACTTCGTCAAAACGAAGTTGAAACTGGAAGCAATGGAACAGGGGCAAATTCTATCGGTGCTGTTGGACGATGGCGACCCGATTGGCAATGTTCCCCGCAGCGTGAGTAATGAGGGGCACACCATTCTTTCACAAGATCTCGTCGAGGGGTCTTATCGAGTGCTGATCCGCCGCCGCGAAGATGAGTAGTGTTGCGATCCTGCCTCAGCCCGCATTATTCACGAAAGCTTCTACTGCAACCGCCGATACGCCGCTGCGACGAGCCTGACGGCGGGCAGGCTCGCCGCTCAGTCAGTCAACATACTATTCAAGTATGCCTCCTTCCTTCGCGGCTCCGCGCGCCCGTCTCGCGTGGCGTCTCGGCGGTTTCGTCACGAATCCTCGTGAATAATGCGGGCTATACCCTTCAATGACGACCGTCACTGCTGACTCATCCGATACTGGTTCGATCCGCTTGAGCAGCTCCCCGGGCCTCCCGAGAGAAAGGGTCTCTTCGTTCATTGTGAGATTCACGGCGACGGCAAGGTGTCTGGAAGGTAGTATCTGCGCCAGGGCTTTCAGGAGGCCTGTGAGGGTTCTTGGACGCACATAGCATACGAGGGTTCTGCGTTCTTTTCGGAGTTGGGAGAGATATTGGGCGAGACGAGGCCCGGTTGGGGGAAGGCGTCCCTCAAAAATGATTGCATCGCCGGAAAAGCCTGAAATGGCCGTTGCTGCCGTTATGGCAGAGGGGCCTGGAATGGACTTAACAGGAATTCCTGCCTGATGGGCAGCGGCTACAAGCAGGCAGCCCGGGTCATAGATGACCGGGGTGCCGTTGTCTGAAACGAGGGCGATGTCCTCTCCCTGCATGAGCTGATACAGAAGGAGCTGAATTTTTTCATGGCGATTAGCATGGCCGTAGCTTGTGATTGTTGCGGTAATGCCATGATGGGCTAGGAGCTTCTGGGTCGTGCGAGGGTCTTCTGAGGCAACAATCGCGGTGCGACGCAATACAGCTAGAGCACGAAGCGTGATATCATCAGGGTGGCCAATCGGCGTGCTGATGACATAGAGGGTGCCGGATGGGCAAGGCCTGGTCGCCTTACCTCCTCCGCCCCGCTCGTTTGGTTGACTCCCATCTCGCGCCATCGATATAATTCCTCGTTTGATGACTGTCAGTTTCTCCTGAGAAGTTGAGAGGATAGACATCTATGTCCGCCATGTTTTTCGTGGTGACGATGGCCCTCTATTTTGCGGCCACCATTTCCTTTCTTGCCTACTTACTCTGGCCTTCTGAAGTTCTGGCAAACGTCTCTCTGGGTATGACGGCGACCGGGTTTGCCGCACACACGGTCGCGTTGGGCGCAGGGATGATCGGGGGCACAGAGATCTTGGCGCCAGGATTTTATGAAGCCTTGTCGTTTTTCTCCTGGGTACTGATTTTAGTCTTTCTTGCCGTAGAAATTCGCCATCATTTGCATGTACTTGGCTCGTTCATCGTACCGCTGGCGCTGGTCTCACTGGTCTCTGCCGCAGCATTGCCGGAAACCGCTCCGACGCTCACACCGGTGTTTCGGACCCTCTGGGTCCATGTCACCCTGAGCATGCTCGGTACCGTGGGGTTTGCCGTGGCCTTTGTGGCTGGTGTGATGTATCTGATTCAGGATGGACTTCTCAAGTCCAAGCGTTTTAACGTGCTCTACTCAAAGTTGCCGGCCCTGGACTTTCTTGACCACCTGAATCAACAGTCAATCGTCACGGGATTTCCCCTGCTCACGCTCGGCATCATTACTGGTGCTCTGTACGCAGAGTTATCTCTTGGATCGTATTTAAGCTGGAATCCCGAGCAAACAGGGGCGTTGGTGACCTGGGTGTTCTATTTTATTGTATTGACAGGACGTTTGACGGTGGGCTGGAGGGCCAAACGAGCGGCGTATCTCACGATTATCGGATTTGCCGGAGTTATTCTGACCCTCATTGGCGTGCTCATCAAGAGTCACGGCCCGGTGTCATGATATGCACATTATTGTTGTCGGCTTAAGCCATAAAACCGCTCCGGTTGAAGTCCGGGAGAAACTGGCGATTCCTGAAAGCCGGATGGGCGAAGCCTTGTCCCGCCTCTGTTCATATCAGGGGGTGAGGGAGGGGGTATTACTCTCGACCTGCAACCGTGTTGAGGTCTATGCCGTCGTCGATGAGATCGAATCGGGGTATGGACGAATCCAGGATTTTCTGGCCGATGCCCACCTATCCCTGTCCTCGGAGCAGCTGACTCCCCATTTGTATTGGCACGAGGGAGATCGGGCGATCAGCCATTTGTTTCGGGTGGCCTCCAGCCTCGACTCCATGATCGTCGGTGAATCGCAGATTCTTGGTCAGATCAAAGATGCCTTCGAGGTTGCGCTGACACACAAGGCGACCGGCATCATCTTGAACAAGGTGGTGAAAAAGGCGATCTCCGTCGCCAAGCGTGTGCGGACTGAAACGAAAATTTCCGAGATGGCGGTGTCGGTGAGTTATGCTGCGGTCGAGTTAGCCAAAAAAATCTTTTCGGACTTAAGCGATAAAACTGTTTTGTTGGTGGGAGCGGGGGAGATGGCCAAGCTGGCGGCGAAGCATTTCATTGCCAACGGTGTCCGGCATGTACGGGTCACAACCAGGAGTCCGCACCATGCGCTGGAATTGGCGAACCGATTCGGCGGCACGCCGGTTCCTTTTGAAGAGTTTAGGGAAGACATGGCTTCCGCCGATATCGTCTTGGTATCGACCGGCGCCGCACATTATCTTGTAAGTGAGGATGACGTGCAGCGCTCGGTCAAGCAACGGATGAATCGCCCGATGTTCTTGATCGACATCTCGGTTCCGCGCAACATCGATCCGGCAGTGCGGCATGTGGACAATGCCTTTCTCTTCGACATCGATGATTTGAAGACCCGGGTTGAACGGAATCGAGGGGAACGTTTAAACGAGGCTGAGAAAGCTGAGCGGATGGTGGTGGATGAAGTCGGGATAACGCGGCAATGGCTCCAGTCGCTGGAGGTCACTCCCACCATCGTGGCTCTTCGTGCGCGGGTCGAAGACATCAAGCAAGCCGAGCTCGATAAGACCTTGGGGCGATTGGCGAATCTGTCCACGCCGGAGCGAGGATTAGTTGAGGCGATGGCGTCGTCGATTGTGAACAAGCTCATTCACAATACGATGATGACGCTCAAAGCTGAGGTAAATTCTTCAGAGGGAACGGCCTTTATCGAAGCAGCGAGACGGTTTTTCAACCTCGGAGACTCTGCGGTTTCCAATGTCGATGAGAGTACGTCGTCTGCCTCGGAGACCTGTCATTCGTCACAGGAAGATAGCCAGGATATCGAGCAGGTGACTCCGAGAAGTGGTTCGAAGACGTCGGATCACTGAACGTTAGAAGATTGTTATTTTGTTTGTTTGGTTTCTTTGGTTTGTTTCGTTTGTTTGGTTGAACGAAACTAACCAGATGAACCAAATCAACCAAATAAACAAAACAAACCAGATCAACCAGAAAGACCAGATGTGAGCCGGTGAAAGGGAGCTATGCCACCAGTCGTCCGTGAACGATCGACCGTTGTGCTTGGAACGCGCGGCAGTAAGTTGGCGGTGCAGCAGAGTGAGTGGGTGCAGGCGCAGCTGCACGCGCTGGCCCCGCATGTCGTGGTGACTTTGCGGAGGATCCAGACATCGGGAGACAAGATTCTGGATGTTCCGCTGGCCCAAATCGGCGGGAAGGGACTGTTCGTAAAGGAGATCGAGGAAGCCCTGTTGAGCGGCGAGATCGATCTGGCCGTGCACAGTATGAAAGACGTGCCGACGGAGTTGCCCGAGGGCCTGGCTATTCTCTGTGTGCCGCCACGCGAGGATCCTCGGGATGCCCTGATCAGCCGTGACGGGCGGTCGTTCAAGGATCTCCCTCGTGGCGCCAGGATCGGGACCAGCAGCCTTCGCCGCCAATCGCAGCTCCTGCATGCCAGGCCTGATCTGACGATTGCCATGTTGCGAGGGAACTTGGATACCCGTCTCAAGAAATTACGGGAGGGACAGTTCGACGCCATCATCCTTGCCGCAGCCGGGCTCCGGCGATTGGCCTGGGCGCATGAAATTACGGAGTATCTTGACCCGCAGATTAGTTTGCCTGCCATTGGCCAAGGGGCGCTGGGCATTGAGGGCCGGCGAGACGATCTCTTTATTCAGTCGTTGTTGCGCGGCTTGGATCATGCGCCAAGCAGGACAGCCGTTCTTGCAGAACGTGCGTTGCTCCATCGACTCCAAGGCGGTTGTCAGGTTCCGATCGCGGCGCATGCGACAGTGGACGGGACAGGGGTGAGATTGGATGGATTGGTATCCAGTGTAGACGGTAAAGAGCTCATTCGCGATAGTGTTGAAGGAACCATTGAGGATCCGGAGTCGATGGGTATTCAACTTGCGGAACGGCTGCTCGCCTGCGGTGGCGACAGAATACTCCAAGCGATTTACAGACCCACATGACAAAATCAAGAAGAGCGGGAAAGGTGTACTTGGTTGGAGCGGGACCAGGGGATCCAGGGCTGTTGACGCTGAAAGGAAAGGAGTGTCTTGAGGCAGCCGATGTTGTCCTCTACGATTATCTCGCCAATCCTGTCTTGCTCCAATATGCTCCAGTTACTGCACAGCGCATCTATGTCGGTCGGCGTGGGCGTGGGCAGTATCAGGACCAAGCCGACATCAATCGATTGCTCATCGATAGGGCCAAAGAGGGGAAGGTAGTGGTTCGGCTCAAAGGGGGCGACCCCTTTGTCTTCGGGCGGGGCGGAGAAGAGGCAGAAGCGGTGGCTGCCGGAGGGGTCGAATTCGAGGTTGTGCCTGGTGTGACGGCGGCGGTCGCAGTTCCTGCCTATGCGGGTATTCCGGTAACCCATCGCACGTTGGCCTCCACGGTTACCTTTGTGACCGGCCATGAAGATCCGACCAAGCCGGGAACGCAGTTGGAATGGCCGAAGTTGGCCAGCGCATCGGGAACACTCGTGTTCATGATGGGCATGAAGAATCTTCCTTCAATCGTCGGACAGTTGCTATCGGAGGGACGGCCATCCGACCAGCCGGTTGCGGCGATCCGTTGGGGGACCAAAGCCGCTCAACAGACTGTCGTGGGAACATTGGGCGATATTGTCACGAAAGCGGAAGCCGCACAGCTTGAACCGCCGACAGTGATCGTTGTCGGTGAAGTCGTGCGATTGCGAGGACAGCTGAATTGGTTTGAAACCAAGCCGCTCTTTGGGAAACGGATCGTGCTGACCAGGGCACAGGAGCAGGCGAGAGAATTTTCCCAGCTCCTGGCAGCCTATGGCGCGGAGCCGGTGGAGGTTCCGACGATTCAGATCGTGCCTCCGGCCAGCTGGCAGGCCATCGATGATGCGGTGACTCGACTCAGTACCTATCAATGGCTTATTTTTACCAGCGTGAACGGGGTGAAGCCCTTCATGGACCGGCTCCATGCGGCAGGAAAAGATGCGCGTGCATTGGCGCACCTTCGCCTCTGCGCGATTGGACCGAGAACTGCGCAGGAACTGGGACAGTATGGGCTCACTCCGGATGTCGTGCCTGTCGAGTTTCAGGCAGAGGGTGTGATTGCCTCATTGGCTCATGCGGGAATTCATGGAAGCCGCATATTAATTCCACGAGCCGAAGTCGCTCGCGAAATCTTACCGGAACAGTTGCGTGAATTAGGGGCAACCGTCGATGTGATTCATGTCTATCGTACGATCGTCCCGGCGGTTGATGTTGTGTCTTTGACGCAACAGCTTCATGATGGGCAGGTGGCGGTGGTGACATTCACGAGTTCCTCCACCGTTCGCAATTTCGTGGAAGTGTTTGGAGGGCAAGACGCGGTGATACCATTGCTCGCCGGGGTCGTGGTCGCCTGTATCGGACCCATTACTGCAGGCACGGCGAAAGAATATGGGTTGACGGTTACAGTCATGCCGGAAGAAAATACTGTCCCGGCATTGGCAGAAGCGATTGTGAGATACTTCAAGCAAGAGGATCGAGTCGCCGTTTCTACAAGCGGATAGGTTGAGGCAGATGGACGGTACGGCAGGATGAAGGATTGAATTAGTCAAAGGAGGGCAAGTTATGGTCGCAGTCAAGTCATTCATGATTCCGAGAGAGAAGTTTATTACAGTAGAGCGGGAAACCGATGTACAGACTGCGGCACGGATCATGCGCGATCGCAGCATCGGCAGCCTGTTTGTGACGAATGGGAAAGAGGTCATCGGCATGCTCACGGATACCGATATGGTCCGGCGGGTGGTGGCGGCAGGAGCCGATACGCACAAGACGACGGTTGAGCAGGTTATGTCGGCCCCTATCTTGACGATCGATGAGAATAAGACCCTCTTAGATGCCAACGATCTGATGGCCAAGACGCATATTCGGCATCTCGGCGTGACTCATGACGGTAAATTGGTCGGTCTGATTTCTGTGCGCGACCTCGTCCTATTCTTGACGAATCTCCCGAGGAAGTGATCGATGGCCTTTCCGATACAGCGGCTCAGGCGGTTGCGGCAGCATGAGGGGTTTCGTCGAATGGTCCGGGAGACGAGCCTGGCCCCGTCTGATTTTATCTATCCGTTATTCGTCGTCGAGGGGCGGGATCGAAGGGAAGAGATCGCCTCGATGCCGGGCCAGTTCCGGCTTTCGGTCGATCTTTTGGTAAAAGAGGCCAGTGAGATTGCGGCCTTGGGGATTTCCGCCGTCATTCTCTTTGGGATTCCCGATCGGAAAGATGCTCGCGGGAGTTCGGGGTTCGATCCGAACGGTATTGTGCAGCGGGCCGTCAAGGCGGTGAAGGATCATGTTCCCGGGCTGATGGTCGTGACCGACGTTTGCATCGATGAATACACCGATCATGGCCATTGCGGAATCGTCAAGGACGGTCGCATCCTCAACGATGAAACCTTGGACTGTCTCCGTGCGATGGCCAAGACCCATGCGCAAGCCGGGGCCGATATGGTGGCGCCGTCCGATATGATGGATGGGCGGGTGGCGGCGATCCGGGAGGAGTTGGATCAGGCTGGTTTTCCAGAGCTGCCGATCATGGCCTATGCCGCCAAGTTTGCGTCATGCTTTTATGCGCCGTTTCGGGATGCGGCGTTTTCAAGCCCGCAGTTCGGCGATCGGCAGTCCTATCAAATGGATCCTGCCAACCGCCGGGAAGCGCTTCGAGAGATCGCCCTCGATGTCGAAGAAGGGGCCGACATCGTCATGGTGAAACCGGCGCTGCCGTATCTCGATATCATTGCCGCAGCCAGAGCGCAGATGTTATTGCCTGTGGCAGCCTATCAAGTGAGCGGGGAGTACAGCATGATCAAAGCAGCCGCGAATGCCGGCTGGCTCGACGAATCGCGGGCCATGATGGAATCGTTGCTCTCGATTAAGCGGGCCGGCGCGGATCTCATTCTGACATACTTTGCCAAAGACGCAGCGCGTCTTCTCCGCTGACGATCATGCTGAAAGTGACGCGTGGGTTGTCCGGCGAGTGTCCACGTGCCTATCCGGTCGCTACGATCGGCAATTTCGACGGCCATCATCTGGGCCATCGAGCGCTGTTGCAGACGGTGGTCGAGACGGCTCGGAAGGCACAGGGGACAGCACTCGTGCTGACCTTCGAACCGCATCCTGTCAAGATCCTTGCACCCCATGTCGATCTTCGCTTTCTCACCAGCCCGGAGGAGAAGCTCGCGCACTTCGAAGCGGCGGGGATCGATGAAGTGGTCTTCCTGGACTTTACCCCCGCCTTCGCGGCGATGAGCCCGGATCAATTTGCCGAAGACATCCTGCATCGTTCTCTTACCCTGTCTGAATTATTCGTGGGCAATCACTTTGCGTTTGGGAAGGGCCGGGCAGGGCGTATTGACGACCTGGTGCGATTTGGTGAGCAGTACGGTTTCCTTGTGCATCCTATGACTCCCGTGACGATGGACGGGGACGTGGTGAGTTCAAGCAGGATTCGCCGACTTATTCAGGCAGGAACTATGGAGCGCGCCGCGACGTTGCTCGGACGTGTCTATGGGATTCGAGGCACCGTGGTGCAGGGGGTGCAGCAGGGACAGGCAATGGGCTGGCCCACGGCCAATTTGCGCATTCCGGCTGATCGCGTCGTGCCGCCCGATGGAGTCTATGCCGCGCGGACTATCCATGGCTCTCAGTCCTATGACTCGATCGCCTATATCGGGACCAGGCCGACCTTTGGAGCGGGGGAGCGGCTGATCGAAGTCAATCTATTGGATCAGACCAGCGATCTCTATGGCCAGGACATCACCGTGCAGTTTGTGGCACAGGTACGCGGCGATCACACCTTTGCCTCTGCCGATGATCTATCGAAGCAAATTGTCCGTGATGTGGAGCAGGCGCGCATCAGCTTGCAGAGTATTCCGGAACGGGTTTAGTAACGATGGCGGCTGAAATAACGATCACAAGGCAGTTGTCCAGGTCCGCTACACGACCGGCCCTATTGTCTCATCTTGTCCGGACGGTGCGACAGCAACAACTATTCGTTCCTGGCCATCATGTGCTGGTGGCTCTGTCGGGCGGGCCTGATTCGGTCGCGTTGTTGTCGCTTCTCCATCGTCTGGCCCGGTCATGGCGGCTCACGCTGACAGCGGTCCATTGTAACTATGGGCTTCGCGGAACCGAGTCCGACGGTGACGAATCGTTTGTCAGCGCGTTTTGCAAGGAGCGACAACTGCCTCTTGTCATCCATCGGCCCAAGCTGGTCAAGCGACGACAGCGCTCATCGCTTCAAGCCGCGGCCCGCGATGCGCGCTATGACTTCATGAGGCAACTGGCTCGCGAGGTAGGAGCTGACCGCATTGCGGTCGGTCATACTGCCAATGACCAAGCAGAAACGGTGCTCATGTGGCTGCTGCGTGGGACTGGGATGGCCGGGTTGGCGGGAATGCCGTACGCTCGTGAAGACGGGATTATTCGGCCTCTTCTCGCAGCGACCCGCGAAGCAGTGGAGGCGTACCTGGATCATGAAGGGCTGACCTATCGTTGCGATTCGAGCAATGACAAGCCGTTCTATCATCGCAATCGAATCAGGAAGGAGCTTCTTCCTGTCATCACCGGGTTGGCGCCGGCTGCCGTCCGCCTGTTGCAGCGGCAGGCGGACTTGCTGCGCGAGGACGAGCGATATCTAGCGGAGGCGACAAATGAACTGGTGCGGGCGCTTGTCAGCCATGACTCCAGAGATGGACAACGAGTCGATCACCGGGCCTTCATCAAGTTACCGGTTGCGCTTCAGCGGCGTCTCGTGCGGGCTATCTTACGGACTTACGACGGAGAGGGGCGCGCGAGCAGCTTTCGCGTGGTGGAGTCGGTGCGGCATATTTTCCTCAAGGGAAGGAGCGGGGCCCGGCTGCTTTTACGTCAGGTACTGGTGATTCTGGAACAGGGATCGGTGCGATTTAGCCCGGCGGCAGAAGGAGATCACGGCCGTGAGATCGGTTCAGGGCAAGAGGGAAGAGAGATCCTGCCGCTTCCCGTGCCGTCAACGGTGTACTGGGCTAGAACGAATCAGCAAATTCAGGTACAACACATGAATTGTCGAGATGCCGAGGTGTTGGGCAAGGCGCCTTCTCAAGGACGAGTATTACTCGATGCCGACAGGTTTTCGGAGCCTTTATTGGTACGGGCTTGGCGGCCCGGCGATCGATTCTCTCCCCATGGCATGAGGGGGAAGAGCAAGAAACTGCAAGATTTCTTTACGGATAGGAAGGTGGCTCGGCCCGAACGTGGTAGGGTTCCACTATTGGTCGCGCCGGAGGGAATTCTCTGGGTGGTGGGAATGCAACAGGATGAACGCTTTGTCGTTCATGATGGGACGACACGTTGCGTGGTGGCTTCGGTGAGTGACCGGGTGTTAGAGAAGGAGTAACGGAGCATGGAACGGATTTTCGGTCGGCCGATCGTCACGCAGGAGGAAATGCGCGCCCGGATTCGCGAGTTGGGCAAGCAGATTACGGCTGATTATACGGGAAAGGATTTCGTCCTCGTCGGTGTGTTGAAGGGAGCCTATGCCTTCTATGCCGATTTGGCTCGCGCAATCAGAATTCCCATGCGAGTGGACTTTCTTATCGTGACGAGCAGAGGGCTTCGCGCAAAATCGTCAGGCAAGGTTAAGTTGATCACGGAGCTGACCGAGGATATTAAGGGTAAAGATGTCTTGCTTGTGGAAGATATCGTCGATTCCGGGCTGACGGTCCAACACTTGCTCAAGACTTTGACGAAAAAGAAGCCCCGGTCGATTAAAGTCTGCACCTTGCTAAACAAGCCGCA
>JAABQN010000159.1 GCA_011391455.1 Nitrospiraceae bacterium | reverse complement strand
TTGCTCCATCTGCGCCTTCACAAAGCGGAGGAGTGCCACCTCTTCGTCGCTATATTCGCGATAGCGATTGGAGCTCCAAATGAGGAGCGGTGCTTTACTGCTCCTCACCCGCAGCGCCGAGATCTGATCATCGTTAACCGGGACAAGCGGAACTCCCAGCCGCCGGCAGCTAGGTGCTGACTCTCCACAGGAACCTCATCTTTCGAGCAACGGGGAGGAAGTCCTGTCGGGGCTGTCACCGAGCTGAGAAGGAGAACCATCTGAGTTTTCAGGTGCTGGACAATGATCTGGTCCGAAACCTTCGCTCCAAAGCTACGAACATCCATGGGCCTGGTGATTTTGCTGACTGTCTCCGTTGACATTCGAGAAAGCGAATAAGAGTTGAGAAATTCGATTCTAGAGGCAGAACCACTGAGACGCATCTATGACCATTCCGTTTAATCTCGAAGGTGCCTTATTGAGAAAGGAGGACTTTGCACGCTATGATCGTCCAACGAAGGGTCTGCTTCGATCATGACCCCTTCTACGTCAAGGACGGGATGGACAGCATCATTGAAGTCGGGCTCCAACGTAACATCTATGCCGCCTTTCAAGATTATCGCCACTTACCCATTGGTGATGATTCGGAGCATCATGAACCTATGGGAAACCTTCATGGTCTCTGCGGCCTGTTCCTCCAATCGTTAGACCCGCTCAAGCGCTACGAACACCCTGATCCGCCCGCTTATTGTGCGATGTCCTCGCCCAAGCGGTGGACCCGAGCCAAGGTCCTTCTCCAGATCCCGACCTTCGATCGTGCCCATTTCGGTGCGAAATCAGATCGTCACGTGCAGGATCTCCTGGCTGCTGCGGAATGCTTGCTGAAGCAGCAGGGAGCCAGACGAGGATCCTGGGAGGAACAGAATAGTTGGCCAACGACTGTTGAGGAGTCCTGCGAGGGCCATGTGGCCGCCGCCGAAAAAGCAAGAGGTTCCGAAACATGAACCCCGTGTTCCTTCGGCTTCTCATCGTGGGCGGGCTTACACTGTTTGCAGTTGTGGGAGTGCTCCTCTTCGAAGCAATCTTGACTCCCATAACAATCCTGTCTTTTGGCCGCACCCCACAGGGTCAAGTCACCGGATGGATCGGCCTCGCCGTCATCCTGTTAGTGTTCGGGTACCCCATCCGGAAGCGGACCCATCAGAATCGCCGATGGCCACATAGATGGCTACAGATCCATATGGTGGCGGGAGTGGTTGGCCCCCTGATCATCATACTTCATGCGGGCGTCCTCCATATGCATGCCGTAGTACCGATTCTCGCGATGGTGGCCATGGGCATCGTCGCGTTGAGTGGACTTATCGGACAGCACGTGCATTATCTGGCGTTTCAAACGCTCTATACGAAGCGGCACGAACTCGAGAGGCAAAGTGTCAGTCCTGAGGAGGTTGAAACAGGTCTGCTCGATACAGCCGCACGAGAGAAAATGTTTCGGGTATGGCAAATGATTCATGCTCCTATGACGCTCCTGTTTATTGCGCTGGTGGCCCTACATGTCATCGGGGCACTGTATTTCGGGGGGCTGTATAGCCCATGAACTATGTGCCTCTTCCTCGCGCGGTCGTTCCGATTGTCGCAGTGGCGACCGTCGTCCTTCTCGCGTGGGTGGGCTGGGAATCGATCCTATTTCCGGAAGCGTTCTGGGCTCCCGGAGACTTGAGCCAGTATCACGCAAGCGTGGCGCGCTGTGTCCATTGTCACGAGCCCTTCCAAGGCCCGAGCTCGGTCAAGTGCCAGGCCTGTCATTATAAAGAGGACTTTGCCGCTCGCTCTGAACCGACTGTCCGCGACCATCACCTGAGGGTGATCGACCAGCGGAAAACATGCGTGGCCTGCCATACGGAACATCGAGGGATGCTGGCCGAAATTACGACCGGGGTACTGCCGGTTTCAAAGACGCCAAGTGAGGTGGACGAATGAAACTGGAGGTGGGTCATGGAGCAACGCAAGTTTACGTGAGAGTCCAAGCTAGAGGCGGTGCAGCTGATCCATAAACGCGGGGTGACGGTGGCCCGATCCTCGCGCGTGTCGTCTCCAATTGGCATCACATCGGAAGAAGCGAACCGCTCACTCTAAGTCGAAGGTCCTGACTCACCCTTCGCTCGCATAAAGGGAAAGGGGCAATAGTACCAGGACCCATTTCGCGGCCTTTTGCGGGCTGCTTCCTCGCCAGTCGTCTTCTCCTTACGAAATTAGAAATACGGAGTCTCAGGACTTATGAGTCCCCAAAGGCCAGGGAGAGCCCTGTCTCCGAATCCTGTCAGAGTGTTGAAAGCGGAGTTTGTGTCAGATCAGGAGGTCAACCTGTGACCTTTGTGGATGACCGGCACGTATCGTGCGGCTACGTTCGTTCTGTATTAGGAGCGCGCGACGTGCGTGTGGGTGGCAAGAAGAATCGTCAGGCGGCTGTGGAGCGCGGTGAGATCGTCGAGCAATTCGATTGTGGTATCACGAAGGCGATCTCCAATAGCACGGGCGCCTTGGCCACCGACTGCCACAGACCAGCGGGTGGCCAACAGCTCAAGCTCCTTGAGTTGTTGGAGCGCCATGGCCTCGGGCCTTACCTCGGTGAGCGAGAGCAGCACGAGGTCGGGCTTGATCGTCTCGCAAAATGTAAGGAGGTCTGAGTTGGGAAGGTTCGGCCCGAGATAATACACATGGCACCCTTTGATCGCGGCGATGTAGGCCACGGCTTGGGCCCCGATCTCATGGGTTTCACCTTCCGGGCAGGCGATCAAGATCCGTGGACCGAATTCATTCACCGAAAGTTGATTCATGACCGAAAACAACTTCTGTTGGACGATCTTCGTCACATAATGTTCAACGGCAGTATTCAATTGATCTCGGTGCCACAGCTCGCCGACTCGTTGTTGCAGTGGGAGCAAAATCCGCTGGACAGCTTCTTCAAACGGAATGACGGCCACGGCGCCGTTCAGTCGGCGTTCGAATCCCGCCTTATCGAGCGGATCAAGCGATCCCACCAAATCATCTAGCAGGCGCTCATGCGGTTTCTGCTCCTCTGCAGAAACTGGAGCCGCAATACGCATGCGTGCGACAAGCGCATCATGTCCCTCCACGGCGAGTGCACCGATCGTGGCCCCTTGCTCCATCTGCGCCTTCACAAAGCGGAGGAGTGCCACCTCTTCGTCGCTATATTCGCGATAGCGATTGGAGCTCCGTGAAGGTTTGACAAGCCCATATCGCCGCTCCCAGACGCGAATCACATCCTTCGAGAGGCCGGTAAGTTTTGCAACTCTATGAATTCTATGATTATTCATATTTATGACTTTATTGTATTATGATGTTCAATGTTTGTCAAATATTATTTACATTAACACTTGACACATTGGACAGAATGGTTTATACGGTAGACATACATGATGCAAACATTGAACACATAATTCATGGAGGTAATCATGGTAAGAGCATTCGCGGAGGAAACGAGAGCTGAGCAGATCGGGAATCAAGCAGTCACACAGCCTTCCAATTCACAATCACTTGATCGAAAAGTGCTTCTGCTGCTTAGGCGGAAAGGGGCACAAACAATAGAAGGTCTCACCATGTTGGCGGGCATCGGGTGGGGGCAAGCCTTCTTGTCAGTGGACCGTCTCAGCCGGACGGGAAAAGTCTCGTTGACCGCCCCTTACCCCTCAGAGTACCGCGTGTCGGTCGGTAGGGCGAGCGGGTTCACTAAGGTTATCAGCCCCCCATATTGCAAATAGTAAACATAAAACCTAGTGAGGCAATCATGGCAACAGCTTTCAAGGAGAAAACGAAAAACGAACAGCTTGCGAATCACACGGTCTCTCCTGCAGCCCACCATGAATGGGCCTGCACCAGATGCGGTGGATTCATGGTGAACGACTCCTACCTGGACTTACTAAACAACGTCGGTGAGTCGAAATTTGCCGCGAAACGCTGTGTGCAATGTGGCGAGGTTGTCGATCCCGTCATCCTGCGTAATCGAGGAGCCCGGCAAGAGCCGATGAAGGCTCATCCGGCAAAGCTGCACAGTATTTGAATTGTTTTTTGGGGAACGATTGACTAGCATGCATGCAGCGCCAGGGGGAGTCCTGGTGTTCCAAAACCAAGGAGGTTTCTTATGCGGAGTCACGGGGTGCTTCAGGTCGGATTGGGGGTGGCATTGATGGCGGGAGCCATCTCCGTCGCTACAGCGGCGGACATGGTGCTGATCCCAAAGGGCGAGTTCACCATGGGGAGCAACGAACATTCAGATGAAGCCAAACACCAGGTCGTGCTCGATGCCTATCAGATCGACAAATTTGAAGCGTCGAACGCACGGTTCAAAGAGTTTATGAAGGCCACCGGTCACCCGGCGCCGGCCTATTGGGACGATCCTCGACTCAGCAAAGCCAATCATCCGGTGGTCGGTGTGAGTTGGAATGACGCGAGCGCGTTCTGTACGTGGGAAGGTAAGCGGCTTCCGACGGAAGCGGAATGGGAGCGTGCGGCCAAAGGTCCGCAAGGCGACAACCATTATCCTTGGGGCCATACACTCGACCAGAAGAAAGCCAACTATGGCCAGAACATTGGCCGGACGACCCCCGTCGATTCCTATCCAGAAGGGGTCAGCGGGTTTGGGGCCTACAACATGGCCGGGAATGTCTTCGAATGGGTCCAGGATTGGTATGACCTGAAATACTATAAGGAGAGCCCTGCCTTGAATCCACCTGGCGCCGAGAAGGGCTACAACTTTGCCAATCAAGGCCCGGTCAGGGTGTTGCGCGGTGGTTCCTGGCTCGCGCCGGAAACTTCCCTCCATACGAGTCATCGGTTCTGGAATCAGCCGGAGAATAACTCCTATGGGGTCGGCCTGGGATTCCGTTGCGCGAAGTCGGCGCAGGCAGTTTCCGATGAAGCCATGCAATCAGGCCGCGATGCGTTCATTCAGGCATTAGTCGCCATGGGTGCTGAAAAGAATGCCGATGCGATGGCCTCCATCGAGAAGGCGTTGGCTGCGGAGCCTGGCAACAAGGAATACCTGGCGACCCGCGATCTCATTAAGAA
>JAABQN010000158.1 GCA_011391455.1 Nitrospiraceae bacterium | reverse complement strand
GCGATCTTCCAACAGATGGTGAAACATCCACTGACCGATATCGGGCTGAAGAAGTTTTTGGCGGATTGGGAAGCGCAGAATAAGAAGTAGGGGAGCGGACGTCGTCTGGGCTGTTCCCTGCTCGCGGAACGCGCGGTCTCAAAAGACCCTCTCGATCGACGCGCGCAGTCGAGCCAGCCGAGGTGTGGTGCATCTAGCCGAAGAATGGGGGAGATGCAGGAGCTCCTATCACCCTTCTTTCACCGCTTTTCTGGCCATGCGGAAGACCGAGTGAAACATGGGCCTGGTGAGTTTGCCGGTAAACGTATTCTGTTGGCTCGGGTGGTAGGATCCGATGAGTGTCACGTTCCAGGGTAACCGATAGACCACTCCATGGCCGAAGGTCGGGAGCGGAGAAGGTAGCCGCTGACCCTCTTCACGGCTGGCTTTCAAGTAGTGATCGAACGCGATCTTTCCAAGTACCACGACTACTCGAACGTTTCGTAGCAGGCGCAGTTCCTCTCTTACATAGGGGCGACAGGCTTCGAATTCCTCAGGCGCCGGTTTGTTGCCGGGCGGGGCGCAGCGTACCGTGGCTCCGATATAGCAATCCGATAACACAAGGCCATCGTCTTTGTGGAGCGATGTGGCTTGGTTCGCAAATCCGTAGCGATGGAGCGCTTCATAGAGCCAATCCCCGCTGCGGTCTCCCGTAAAGACCCGGCCTGTTCTGTTTCCCCCGTGTGCAGCCGGAGCTAACCCCAGCACATAGAGGCGCGCATTCCCGTCGCCAAAGCCTGGGACGGGGCGTCCCCAATAGGTCCAATCCCGGTACTGCTTGCGCTTCTCTTGGGCGATCGCTTGTCGATAGGTCACCAAGCGAGGGCAGGTGATGCAACTGGCGATTCGTTTGTTGAGCGATGTCAGTGCTCGCATACGATCGGCAGTCTAACATGAATGTGAAAGCCGATCTTCCTTGCCGCGCTTCTCCCGTACTGTTAGCATGAAGAACCTGAGAGTCAGAAAACCGATCATGTGGAGGCGAGATCGCGATGAGGGACCGGTTTCTTCGTCTGTTGCTGATCGTCGTGCTGATTCTGGCATTTGTGTTTCCCATTTCGACCAAGGCCCAACCGGAATCCGATCAGGCGCTACCGAAGGAGGCCCCTCCGCAAGCTGGCTCCACCGGGGAGCTCGATCGTGAGTTGGTGCTTCCTGAGCCGCTTGAGAATCAGAGCGAGGCGGAAGACCGCCTGGTGATTCTTCCAGAGATCAAGCGAGAGGGCGAGCGGTTCTATCTCAGCGCCTTCAAACTTCCCGACAAGATTACGTTCGCTGGCATCCCTGTTCCGTTGGATAACTGGCAGGTTCGCGAACGAATCGAGTACGAGTTCTATCAGTTCTTGGAAGATCAGGGCGAAAGCATCATCCTCGCCAAACGCACGGGACGCTGTTTCCCGCCTGCCGAGAGACAGTTGGCCGAAGCCGGTCTCCCGGACGATCTCAAGTACATGTTGCTGGTCGAGAGCAAGTGTGTCTCAGCCGCCTATTCCAAGGCGAAAGCATCCGGTCCTTGGCAGTTCATCCCTTCCACCGGGAGACGCTATCGACTCAAGAGCGATGCCGTTCGCGACGAGCGTCGCAACCTGGAGATGTCGACGGAGGCGGCGGTCAAATACCTTCGCTACTTGAAAGATTTCAAGGAAAATGACTGGTTCTTAGCCATGGCCTCGTATAACGCGGGCGAAGAGCGCGTTCGCAAACTGCTCAAGGAGCAGAAGATCACTGACTATTGGAAGATGCATGGTCCGCGAGAAACCATGCGGTATGTGCCGCGAATCATCGCAGCCAAGGAGATTTACTCCCAGCCGGAGAAGTATCTGGGCCTGAGCAAGAAGGACCTCTATATTCCTCTGGAGACGGAAACTGTGACGGTCAATGTCAAAGAGTCCAAGCGGGCATTGGCCTCGATTGCCGAAGAGTTCGGCACCTACTTCCTCGAACTCAAAATGCTGAATCCTGAATTCAAGAAAAACGATCTGCCGCACGGCTCCTACCAGATCAGGGTGCCCCGGCAGACCTGTCCCAGCCGCTGTTTCAAGCAAGATAAGACACCCTAAGTCTCCTTCCGTTAGGGCGATGCAACTGCCTGCTTCTCCCATCAAACCGATGCTGAGCACGATGATCAGGCGCGCCCTGGACGCCGTGAATGCGGGCACTGCCCTGCGACGAGCCGTGAAGAAAGACGGCAATGTGCTGACGGTTGGGTCACGCCGATATGATCTGCGTCGCTATGAACGAGTTGTCGTGGTTGGTGCAGGAAAGGCGACGGCTCCGATGGCCTGCACGATCGAGCGGATCCTTGGCCGACGATTGCACAGCGGACGGATCATTGTAAAATATGGCCATGTGGTTCCTACAGAACGCATTGTTGTAGAAGAAGCCGCCCATCCTCTTCCCGATCGTGCCGGCCAGCTGGCAGCCGAACGTCTTCGTGCCTTGGCGTCCTCACTCACCGGCCGCGACCTCCTGATTGTGCTGCTGTCTGGAGGCGCATCCAGCCTCATGCCGGCGCCGGCCCCAGGAATTACTCTGGTGGACAAACAACGTGTGACGAAGCAACTGCTTCGCTGCGGAGCCAACATTGGTGAGATCAACACGGTTCGAAAACATCTGTCGAACTTGAAGGGAGGGCGATTGGCCGAATCCACGAAGGCGACCATCGTCACCTTGATCCTGTCGGACGTACTCGGTGACGATCTCAGCGCCATCGCGTCAGGGCCGACGGCTCCGGACCCGACCACCTATGGCGAGGCCGTCGAATGCTTGAAGCGATACCGCGTTTGGTCTTCGGCACCTCGAGCCGTGCGGAAGCGTTTGGAACAAGGCCGTCGAGGACGTCTCACGGAAACTCCTAAACCCCGATCACCGATTTTTCGACGAGTCCAACATCACATTATCGGAAATAGTGAGCTGGCCATTGCCGCCGTCACTCGCACGGCCCGGGAGGCTGGCCTTCGAACGATCATCCATTCCACGACCCTGACCGGAGAGGCACGAGTCGTGGGAGCACAGTTCGGCGCGCTTGCGCGAACGATCCTTGCGAAGAAAGATCCGGTCTCGAAACCCTGTTGCATCGTGGCTGGCGGAGAGACCACCGTAACAGTGCAGGGGACAGGAAAAGGCGGGCGCGCGCAGGAATTTGCCGTCGCGGCAGCGAAAGCGATCGCCGGGCTTCCCAATGTCTGGGTTGCTGCCATTGGAACAGACGGCACCGATGGGCCGACCAGTGCGGCCGGCGCGCTCGTCAGCGGAGACACGCTCGCCCTGGCTCGACGCCTTGGAGTCAACCTCGACTCAGCTCTCACACAGAATAACACCTTCCCCGCGCTAAGAAGGCTCCGGAGCCTTATCACGACCGGCCCGACAGGGACGAACGTCAACGACCTTTACCTTCTCCTTGTGTTGTAGCTACTATCCGCTCCGATGGCCCATCCGCTTATTCTTCCATTGCACCGCTGCGCAGATCCTTTGCTAGTCGGCGGGAAGGCCGCTGGTCTCGCGCGCCTCCTGGCATCCGGCATGGCTGTTCCGGACGGGATTTGTGTCACGACTGAGGCCTATCATCATACGTTACGCATAATGGGCTTCCCGCCCGTTGAACGGTGGCAACGGGTGCTCGAACAAGCTGCCGATGCACGCCGGGAAGAACTCGCTGAATGCCAATCAATCATCCAACAGGCCGATGTCTCGCCGCTCGTCGATGCATGCGTGGAGGAGATCCGTAGGATGGCCGGCCGATCGGTGAGGCAGTGGGCTGTCCGGTCATCGGCCACCAATGAAGATACAGGCCAAGCTAGCTTCGCGGGATTGTACCGAACGGAACTCGGTGTATCTCCCATGGAGATCGGTCCTGCGATCAAAGGAATTTGGGCCTCCATATGGGAGGAGCGAGTGGTGGCGTATATGGTGAAGTCCGGGATCGACAGCAACCCTCCCGCTATGGCCGTCGTGCTTCAGCCGATGCTGGATGCGCAAGCCGCCGGCGTGGCCTACTCGATCCATCCCGTGACCGGGCGCGCGAATCAGGTGATGATCAACGCAGTGCGCGGGCTGGCTGCGCCTCTGGTCGAGGGGTCGGTCGAGCCGGACCAATATGTCATTGAACGAGGAGCGGATGATCAGCCTGGACACATTCGGCGGCGCATCCTGTCTCAGCAATCAGAGCGAGTGGTAATGGGTGCAGAGGGTCTGCACAAGGAACCCCTCTCAGCGGTGGAACGAGAACAGTCTTCGCTCTCTGACGATCAACTCTTCGAAATCGCCCGTGTGGCGAAAAGTATTGCGTGTGCTTTTCGCAGCCCGGTCGATCTTGAATGGGCGTTCGAGGCGGAGAAATTATGGATTCTCCAGGCGCGACCGATCACCGCGGTTCAGCCGTCCTCTGAGCTGACCGACGATGAATGCGAGTGGTCGAGAACGAACTTCAAGGAAACGATGCCGGAGGTTCCGAGTCCGATGGGGCTCTCCTTCCTCGAACATTTCATGGAAGCCTACATCCTCTCGCACTATCGACGGTTGGGCTGTCGGATTCCCCAAGGACTCTCGTCCGTCCGTACGCTATCTGGTCGACCGTACTTAAACGTGTCGTTGTTCCATAGCCTGGTCGGACAACTGCGCGGCGAGCCGGCGTTGAATGTCGAGCAGATGGGAGGCGAACCGCTGCGGACTGTACCGAAGGTGAGACCTCTCGGCTGGTCAGCCTTCATCCGCGCCGGTTGGCTGATGTGGCGCGAAATGGGACGGGTCATGAAGTCGGGGCCCGGGTGGTTTACGGAGATGAGAGGGCTGGCCACCGTCTATCACCAAGACCGCATCGCGCACTTCTCGCTCGAAGCGCTTGGAGCCAGTCTGGATGAACTCGGCCTGTGGCTCGATCGACGCGAGGTGACGTTTGGCATTGCGGGAGGAGTCGGACAATGTCTGCAAACGTTCAGCCTGCTCTTGCCCCGCTGGCTCGGTGATGATTGGCGAAGCCTGCTGAACGCGTCGTTGCAAGGACAGGGGACGGTGATCAGCGCGCAACAGATCAT
>JAABQN010000157.1 GCA_011391455.1 Nitrospiraceae bacterium | reverse complement strand
ACGGCTGAAAAACTCGAGAGGAAGAACCGGACAGATCATGAGCTACCTACACCGGACAAGTTAACTTGCTATCTACAGCGAATTCTTGCGTTGGATCATTGAAATCGAAGCTCTTATTTCCGCACCAGCCTGGCTCTTCCTTCTCTCATTAGGTTCGGCTATTCTTCCTCTGTGAGCATCCTTGACCAATTCTTCGTCTATCATCCTGAGCCTTGGCAGGATCGGGATTGGGCTCGGCTCAGTGGGTTACCGCTTGAAGAGGTCTGGTTTCAGGCTGCTGATGGGGCGCGGTTGTTTGGTTGGTATGTCGAGGCGCAAGCAGATCGTCCGGTCTTACTCTGGTGCCACGGCAATGCCGGGAACATCATCAACCGTCTCGAGAATCTGAAACTTCTCTATCAGTTGGGCCTATCTGTGTTCCTGTTCGACTATCGGGGCTATGGCCGGAGCCAGGGGAAACCGTCGGAGGAAGGGCTCTATCAGGATGCGTTGGGGGCGCACGATTATTTGACGCGGACCAGAATGATTCGCCCTGAGCGCGTTGTTATATTCGGCCGCTCGCTCGGCGCGGCTGTGGCGGGTGAGCTTGCCGCGCAGAAGCCTGCAGCGGGACTGATCCTCGAATCATCGTTCCCGTCGATCGGATCGGTGGCCAAGTTCCATTACGGAGGAATGCCGGTTCATTGGCTACTCGGAGCAGATTTCACATTGATCGATCGCCTTCCGCAGCTCTCGCTCCCGAAGCTGATCATCCACGGCGACAAAGACGACATTATCCCCATCGAGCTGGGCAGGCAGGTCTTCGAGGCGGCCAAGCCACCAAAATCTTTCTATGTCATTGAAGGCGCTGACCACAACAACACCTACCAGGTTGGGGGCGCGGCCTATTTCAGACGATGGGCGGAGTTCGTCCAGGCGGCTCTCCGAGCCTAGCCTGCGCTCACGCGAGAGAGGGTTCGAGGTTCGAAGTTCGAGGTTTTCGGAACTTCGAACCAGGAACTTCGAACCTCGGATCGCGCTTCTTGATCGCCACCCCAAGATTTTGCACGAAAGAAAAGAATAGATTGGCGCGCGCTTCGGCATTTGGTACAGTGCGCGGCGGCTGGGCAAAATTGCCAGGAAGCGCGTATGGCTTATAGCGTATAGCACGGACAAGAAGCGCACGTTTCTTCGTATTGCTTGTGCCATTAGCTATACGCCATATGCTCTTTTCGTCGGAGAGATCGAATGCGGGTTAAGGAGACCGGGGTGATGATTTCTGTTCGTCTGCTGGTGTTCTGTCTGCTGGGTTTTGTGATGGCGCTTGCCACTGGCTGTGCAGGGAAAACCGGAAAGGCACAGCCGCAGGGGTTGAACGATGCAAGACCAGTTGCGAACCAGACTCCGGCGGACGAGCCGATTGATCCATTTGCCGAGGCCTATGGGGATGCCGATGATGAGTATGATCCCTGGGAACCGGTGAACGCCAACATCTTCGCGTTCAATCTCAAGGTCGATCGCTATGTGCTCAAGCCGGTGGCGAAGGGATATGATTTTATCTTGCCCGATGTCGTTCAAGTCGGCGTCAGCAACATCTTTTCCAATCTCCGGTTCGCCCCACGATTTTTGAACAATGTGTTTCAGGGCAAGCTCAAAGGGGCAGGTATTGAAGTAGGACGGTTCCTGATCAATAGCACGGCGGGAATAGCCGGATTCTTCGATCTTGCGACAAAAATCAATCTGGTGACGCCGGAAGAGGATTTCGGGCAGACGCTGGGTTTCTATGGGGTCGGTCCCGGCCCCTATCTTGTCCTGCCGCTGCTTCAGCCCTTCACCGTTCGGGACTTTGTGGGATATGTCGGCGATGTGTTTCTCAATCCGATCAACTGGCTGGTCGTACCGATCATCGAAGTCGATGACGTGCCTTCCGTGATCGAGCACAAGAATCGTATGACGACGAGCATCATCCAGTTAGGGGCACGCGTGGGAGAGATCGTCAATGAACGGTCGCGGAATCTTCAAAAGTACCAGGGAGTCGAAGAAGCAACGCTGGATCTCTATACCGCCGTCCGCAATGCCTACTTGCAGAAACGCGCCCAGGCAGTCCGGGAATAACGAAGCCCGGTTCGTCTGGTTGATTTGGTTGCTCTGGTTTGTTTGGTTTATTGGTTGAACGAAACTAACCAAATGAACAAAACAAACCAGAGCAACCAAACGAACGTTTCTATCGAATTACGCCCAGTTCCCGACCGACTGTGGCGAAGGCGGCGCTGGCTCGCCTGAGTTGTTCGTGTGTGTGGGCTGCCGACATCTGGACGCGAATTCGCGCCTGACCTTCCGGTACAACCGGGTAACTGAACCCCACGACATAGATCCCTTCCTCCAACAGCCTCTCTGCCATCTTGGTGGCGAGTGAGGCGTCGCCCAGCATGACCGGGATAATGGGGTGCTCGCCAGGGATGAGCCGGAATCCGAGATCGGTGAGTTGTGCGCGAAAGAACGATGCGTTCTCGCGCAGCCTGGCCCGTAACTGGTCGCCTTGAGCCACGAGGACGACGGCCCGTTTGGCCGCCGCAGCGATGACCGGGGGGAGCGAATTCGAAAACAAATAGGGTCGCGATCGTTGCCGCAACAGCTCGATGATTTCTTTTCGTCCGGACGTAAACCCGCCCGCCGCGCCGCCCAAAGTCTTGCCGAGCGTGCTGGTGACGATCTCGATCCGGTCGGCGACGCCGAAATGGTCCGGCGTGCCGCGCCCGTTGCGCCCGAGCACACCGGTTGCGTGACTGTCGTCCACGATCACCGCTGCATCGTATTGATCCGCCAACTCGACGATCCGATCGAGTTTTGCGAAATCGCCATCCATGGAGAAGACTCCGTCCGTGGCGATCAGGCGAAGGCGATAGGTTGCCGCGTCGCGCAGCTTGGCTTCCAGATCCGCCATGTCTGAATGCGCATAACGGAGCCTAGTGGCTTTGCAGAGCCGGATGCCGTCAATCAGGCTGGCGTGGTTCAGGGCGTCACTGATGACAGCGTCTTGCTCGCCGAGGAGCACCTCAAAGAGTCCGCCGTTGGCGTCGAAGCAGGAACTATAGAGGATCGTGTCCTCGGCGCCCAGGAAGGTGCTGAGCGCTTGTTCGAGTTGTGTGTGGAGATCTTGCGTGCCGCAGATGAACCGGACAGAGGCCATGCCGTAGCCATGCTCTTGCAGTCCGGCGGCGGCGGCCTGTCTGATGTCAGGGTGGTTGGCGAGTCCCAGATAGTTGTTGGCGCAGAGATTGAGGACTTCACCCTGGGCCACGCGAATCTCAGCCCCCTGAGGGCCGAGGATCTGCCGCTCGGATTTGTAGAGGCCTGCCGCGCGGATGTCAGTGAGCCATTCCGATACTGTTTTCTTGAGTGAGTGGTAAGCCATTCTTAGCTGGTGAGGGGTAAGGGGTAAAAGGTAAGGGGACGGGTGCGGAGATCGTTGTCGGAATTATTCATCGCTCACCTCAGTGCTCACGGAATCAAGACGACTTTTCCACATTGTCCTGAATTGATCAACTCGAACCCCTGTGCGAAGTCTTTCATGGGAAAGGTATGAGTGATCACCGGCTTGATATTGAGTCCGGCCTGGAAGAGACCGGTCAACCGATACCAGGTTTTGAAAAGTCGGCGTCCTGTCACCCCATACACGCGGATGCCCTTGAAAATAATTTCGTTTGGCAGATCAAAAGACACGGGTCCGGTGGGAATGCCGAAGAGTGTTACGCGGCCGCCGTTCTTCACGGCGCTGAAGGCCTGATGCAATGCCGTAGGGTTCCCCGACATTTCGAGCGAGGCGTCGACGCCTTCGCCGGCGGTGATCTCGCGAATGGCGGCGGCGATCCGGTCCGCTGTCTCGGTCTTGGCGTCGAGCAGGTGATCGGCGCCGACTTGTCTGGCAAGGTCCAGGCGGTAGGCACTGACATCCATCGCAATGATCATGGCGGCGCCGGCTGTTCGTGCGACGGCGGCCGCGAAAAGTCCGGTCGGACCGCAACCGGTGATCAAGACCGTCTGTCCTGTGAGGTCTTCGACCAAGGCGGCGTCGACGGCGTTGCCGAGCGGTTCCTGGAGGCAGGCGAGTTCGGGTGGAAGGGTGGGCAAGGTCTTCCAGAGCACAGTTTCAGGCAAAGCAATATATTCCGCGAACGATCCGTCGCGATCGACGCCGAGGATGCGGTAATTCTTACACACATGCGCTTGTCCGGTGCGGCATTGGAAGCATTGACCGCATGTGAGATGCGATTCGGCGGCGACATAATCGCCCACCTTGACGAGCGTGACATCCGAACCGACCTCCACGACCTCACCGCACATTTCATGGCCAATGATGCGCGGCGGGTGGATACGGCTGTGCGCCCAGGGATCCCAATTATAAATATGGGCATCCGTCCCGCAGAGAGAGGTGGCGGTGACGCGGATGACAACATCCGCGGGGCCCGGTTTTGGATCAGGCCTATCGGTGGCGGTCAACCCTGGTTGTGCCGATGTCTTGACGAGCGCTCGCATGGGTTCATTGTATACCACGGGCTCCTAGCCCGGTCTATCTGGTTGATCTGGTTTGTTTGATTTATCTGGTTAGATTCACTCAACCAAATAAACAAGACAAACCAAAGAAACCAAATGAACAAGATAGGTTGCGCCAGGGTTCGCGAGATCGGTAGGATGCGACCATGAAGACTCTGCACCACCAATCGTATGTGCTGTTGGCAGGGATGTGTTGTGTTCTGTTCTTTTATCCAGGCCTCATTGCAGCTGCGCATTCCGAATCATCACTACCCACGGCTTCCTCGTCCGGCCCTACGAATCGGTGGGTGGAATTTGAGTTGAGCCAAGCGGAGTCGATGAAGAATCCACAAACCGGCAAGCCAGTCACGTTGACGATTGTTCTTGGAGGCGTGACAGCGGGCATGACTCCGGTAGTGGCGACCTGTGAATCGATTGTCTTTCAAACCCAAACGGTTACGCTGGAGCCGAATGCGGAGGCAAGGGTGTTGAAGGGGACGGTCACGCTCGAACCGATTCTGATGAGTCGGACTTCCGTGCCGCTCAGGGCAGCGCGAGTCCA
>JAABQN010000156.1 GCA_011391455.1 Nitrospiraceae bacterium | reverse complement strand
GCCACCGGCTACCGAGCACACTACTCGGTCAGCGTGGAGGCAGGGGAGGATTTCAATCAGCGCTTGGTCGAAGCCGTTGCGCCAATCATCGTGGGGCCGGAACAGCTTTACAGTGATAGGTTTGTCCAGCTTCTTTGTCGCAGGTCACTGACGGGCCCATTCAGTAAGTTCTGGTATCCGCATGAACTCACCGATCCAAGTGCCCAAGCCGAACTCCTCAAATTTGGAGAGGAGCTTCTGATATCGCGGTGGGTGAAGTACTGGAGCGCAATGGCAAGGCCTCGAAAGGGACTTCTTGCGCCATTTCCGGAGAGCATGTCAGTGCTTCTGAACGGCACTTTCGTCGATGAAACAGGTGATGCCTACGAGCAGAAGCCGAATCGTTCGATGCAAATCTTCGACACCGGCTGGACTTGAGAGGCAGGCATGTCACCTAGCCCGCCATATGAACGGATACGGTAACAGTGTGGACTTATATCATGCCGCTGGAGAGCTTGCGGGGATCACGCGGCTCGTCGATGATTTCTACTCGAACATGGATACCTTTCCGGAAGCCCGTGTGATTCGGAAGATGCATCCCGAGTATTTGACCGAGCCGCGAGAAAAACTCACGTACTTTCTGTGCGGAGTGCTCGGCGGTCCTAGCCTATTTATCGAACACTACGGAGGGATCAACCTTCCTGATTTTCATAGGCAATTCCCAATTAGAGCTGAAGAGCGAGACGCATGGATGCTCTGCATGCAGCACGCCATTGCTGTTCAGCCCTATGAGGCGTCGTTTAAGGAATATTTATTGGCTCGATTGTGGATTCCAGCGGAAAGAATCAGGCTGGTCAATAAGATGGGAATCTAAGTCTACGCTGGAACCAGTAGACATCGGTTTGGTTTTTTCAGTAAAGTTGGCGCCGTTTGGACGGACTGGCGGTCGGCGGCGCTGGGTCAGCCTGGCTATTCACCATTTTTAACAGGAGGGAGAGCAAGCGATGAGCACAAAAACACTCTATGAACGTCTTGGAGGCTATGACGCAATCGTTGCGGTTTCCGGAGATCTGTTGCCACGCCTTATGTCGGATTCGCGGCTGAAACGTTTCTGGGACCATCGAGGACAGGACGGCATCGACCGCGAAAAGCAGCTCCTGATCGATTTTCTCTGTGCGAATTCTGGTGGCCCCATGTACTACACCGGGCGAGATATGAAGGTGTCTCATAAAGGGATGAAGATCAGTGAAGCCGATTGGACGGCATTTTTGGGCCACGCCAATGCGACCCTAGATGCATTTAAAGTTCCTCCGACTGAGCGAGGCGAGGTCGTCGGCTTCGTGCAATCCTTGAAAAAAGATATTGTCGAAGCGTAGGAAGGGCGGGATGGCCTGGTTGGTCCCCCGTGCTCACGGAACCCCCACGATGAAGCAGTGGTCGTTCGACGTGCGCAGTTGGGGACCAAGCCAGGCCACCCCTTGAAAGAAGGTAACGAACGAGCTTGGAAGGATTATCTTTACTCACTTGCTGCGGCCTTGCCGGACAGCCCTTTTGAACATCATTGGGGATTAGTGGTCGAGAATGGTCCTCTATGAATAGAGGGTGCGAACGATTTCTGTGGTGTTGAACAGCATTGCGTTGAGACGAGTATAGGCCGCGTGGCCGAAGTAGTGGTCGCGCACATTCGTCGATCCGGTGGAATCCTTGTAGTCAGCGAGCATCCCCAGCCCCTCACTCGGGATACGGACGGCGCGGCGGGCACATTCGAGCCATCGTTCGAATCCATCAAACGGTTCGACTATTTCCCATACGGCTTTGTTTGCTGCTTTCGCCTCATCGGTCGCAGGCACAGCATCGCTGCCGGCCACAGCCAATTCTTGGATGTAATCTCCGCCCCACGCGATCGGCATTTCCATCGTGATCTGAGGCAACTCCATTTTCGAGAGCCAGGTCTTTCCATCGGTCCGCATGCTTCGGTGGTTCACGATGTGCAGCAGTTTTTCCAATCCGGATGGATCCCACCCATAGCGTACCGGCATGCCAAAGGTGACGACATCCAGCATCGCTCCATTGAGGAGGGCGCCGTTCGTCAGCAACGGAGCGACACGTTGGATCGTCGAGGCGATGTCTGGTCGATTGCTCTGCGAGGCAAAATCGGACAAGAGGTCAAGCAGCCGTTTCCGGCTGCTATTCGCGGTTACACATAAGAGGTTTGAAACAAGAGCGAGCACTAACCCGGCCTGCCCGTGAGCCTGTACGAGAATTCGATCTCCCTGGCCCAGCTTGTGTGTCTCAACCCAGTCGCGAAGACATCCGAGCATCGAGATTGCGGCCATGGCCCGGCCCAGGTGATGGTGTTCACAGGACCAGAGCTCGCGAATGCAATGGATCGGGCGATCCAAGCCTCGGTTGAGCGATTGGCTCATTAGTTCCGCGTAGGCGTTTGTAAAATTGCCGGCATCCCCGATCTGTTCATCGAGCAATCTCTTGGTGGCGTCATCGTTTGCGAGGGGTGGCTTCATCCCGCCTGGCAGCGGTGAAATGCCATTGCTGTTTTCCCGCATCAGGGCCAATAAGGCATCAAGGCCCGCCACGCCGCGCGAGTAGCCACGTTTGAGCCCGCCCAGTTCATCCAGCCGCTGCACTCCAAAGACATCGGTCCCCATGATGGAACCGTGCAGTAAGACGATCACGCGGACACCGGTTTGCGAGAGACGCTGGCCGAGGGTGGCCATCGCATCCTGCCCGGAGGACGACTCTGATAGGGCAGTCGGGGTCATCTCCCGAACGGTGATCCGCTCGCCGGGATTCTTTCGGGACATCTCATCGTGTTGAAAACTATTTTCGATCGGCATGGGGGAGTTACATACCTGACTGTTGGGAGTGACTGCAACGAAGGAGTTGGCAGGGGAGCAACCAGACCGTCCTTTGTGCTCGCAGAACGCGCACGATGAAACGGTGCTCGTTCGATGTGCGCAGTGAAGGACGGTCTGGTTGCTCCCCTTAGGGTAAGCCGGGGAAAATCAGGAGGTTCTCGCCCGGGCTTACGGCACGTTTTGGCATGCCAGAGGGTGACTTATCGAGGCCATCAGAGGAGAACGTAAACAAATACGCTCGAAAGTTAGTTGGTCGTTGCGGCCTGGCAGCTTGTTATTAGAGGAGAGATATTTATCGAACAGCTGTTGGGGTGGATTCCGGGCGGTCTGGCGCTGGCTTGGGCTGGATCTGGCTCTTGGGCATAACGGCGGTGGCGCTACAGGTTTTGTTGCCTTCGTCGATTTGGCGATCCACAATTTTCACGCCCTGCAGATATTCCTGGACGATTTCTTCCCTGGTGAGTTCGATATCCTGTTCCACCTCTCGGCCGGTCCGCTCGCGAATGCGGTCGACCATGTGTTCTTTCACCAGAATTCGAATCTGCTTGGCCAAGTCGGTGCGGGCAGAGAGTTCCGACACCCGCTGGCAGACAATCTGTCCTTTCGCCATATCTCCCTGGCCGTTGCCGACAAGGTACTGATCGGATGAATAGCTGTTGCGATCTTCAACTTTGAGGCGCATCCCGGACGACGCTTTCGGGGTGTCTTGTGGTCCTGCCTGCTGCTTGAGTCGGTCAAAGGATTGTTCCGCGTGGGTTTGAACATCGCCTGAATCTGCGGAAAATGAATAGGGCGGCAGCCAGACGGAACAGCCGGTGGCAATCAACGCAACAATTAACTGGCTACTTTTCCCACTCATGCGTTACCTCCTGTGTCCACCGTTCCCACCATGCCCGCTGTGCCCTCCTCCGCCTCCTCGCCCCCCCCCACCGTTGTGTCTGCCGTCCCCAAACCCTCTTGGCGCGATCTGATGGGGTATGTGCGGCGCTTGTTGGAAGGGAGACGGACGGATCTGATTCATCGCCGGGGGTAAATGTCTTGGCATAGGCGATTGCATAGCCGGTGGAGCGCCAGCCGCTGCCTGCGGCGACTGCAAAAATTGCTGAAGTGATCGAGCTGATCGTGAGCCGGGCATCAGAGTCTGTTTCGATTGGGGAGGAGCAGCATTCGGTGGCTGCATGAAGGGATTCATCTGGCGGACATCGGTGAACGTCCTCGATTCCGTCGAAGGAGGCGCGTGATGTATGACGCCTGGTTGATTGTCGATGTGCGGTGGCGCTGTCGGAGTGTTGTACGTGAATTCGTTCAATCTTCGTCGAACAGTCTGCGATCCCGGCGCCGGGGTGATCTGATGGCGTGGCATGGTCGGTTGCCTCATTCCCGGCACTGGGGGAAAGGGCGGTTGTGGCGGCGCCGCCGGCTGTCTGGTGGTAATCACTTGTTGCGCCATGTGGACATGCGGGCTTGCGGGATATAAGCCCTGTGCGGCGTTCAGGAGAGCCTGAAGTTGGGCCAGCCCCACCAAGGAAGAAGAAGAGTAGACAACCGGTGAGACGAGCACCCAATCCGTCCAGGCCTGTGAGACCATGGCGTTTGATTGCACCCGATTCAAGATATCTTGGCGTTTCTGGGCCGCCTGCTGTGTTTGCTCTGAGGTCGAGGCTTGTGCCAAGGCCTGGTTTGCCACATCGAGGTCCTGTTGTAGCTGGTCGTTTTCCTGTTGCAGCTCGACGAGTTGATGCCGGGCGTCCTCGTTCTCCCGCAAGGCAGCAATGGCCTGTCGCACGTCATCTGTATTGATCTGGGCCACCAGATCTGTGCGAACAACGATGGTATTCCCGTCGAGCGTCGTATCGGTTTTTTGTTCCAGGACAAGGACCAGGCCGGCGGTATAGGTTCGGATTTCGTCTTTCGTGACATCCAGACCGTTTACAATTGTGATGCTCTCGAGGTAAACGGCGACCTGCTCCAGCGCATTTCGTTTGGCCGCTTCGGTGGCCAGACGGATGGCGTCTTCTCTGGTGTCACGGTTTCCCATCCGGTATTCACCCTGAGCGGTCACAACCCGGACTTCTGCCAGTGTCACTGTGGGCCACACAGACAGGATGGCGAACAGCGCAAAGAGGCGCAGGCTCGGCGATGGGATGAGCTGGAATGCCAGTTGAGTGATCGTTTGTGGAGAAAAGGTCTGTGGCATCGACAACACTCTCTAGATAGGACTCCCGTGCCAG
>JAABQN010000155.1 GCA_011391455.1 Nitrospiraceae bacterium | reverse complement strand
TCGAGTTCTTGTTTTACATGGGAGGCGGCTTATGACAATGTCGCTTCACAAAGACATTACCGAACTGATTGGACGGACTCCCCTTGTACGCCTAAACCGGCTGTCCCCTACAGGCGGGGCGACGATCTACGGGAAAGTCGAGTTTTTCAATCCTGGCGGAAGCGTCAAGGATCGAATCTGCCTCAATATGATCGATGAGGCGGAACGACTGGGCGCATTAAAACCGGGCGGCACGATCGTGGAGCCGACCAGCGGAAACACCGGGATCGGATTGGCATTAGTCGCTGCGGTTCGTGGCTATAAGCTGATTCTCGTCATGCCGGAGAGCATGAGCATGGAGCGGGCGAGTCTCTTGTCGTCTTATGGCGCACAGCTCGTATTGACGCCGGCCTGGGAAGGCATGAAGGGCTCGATCCGCGAAGCCGAAAGCATCATCGCGCAGAATCCTTCGTATTTTATGCCGGATCAGTTTTCAAACCCGGCTAATCCGGCCATGCACAAGAAGACCACGGCGATCGAGATTCTCGAGGCGCTCGCAGGAAAGATCGATGCGTTTGTGGCGGCAGTCGGCACAGGCGGCACCATCACCGGCTGCGGGGAACTGTTCAAGGAACGGAATCCCAACGTGATGGTGATTGCAGTTGAACCGTCAGGATCGCCGGTCCTATCCGGTGGAGAACCAGGGCCCCATAAAATTCAGGGCATCGGCGCGGGGTTTATCCCGAAAGTGTTGAACCGGGCCATTCTCGATCGCGTTATGACCGTCACCGATGACGAGGCCTATCAAACGGCCAAACAGCTCTCGAAAAAGGAAGGTCTCTTGGTCGGCATTTCTGCCGGTGCCAACGTGTTCGCTGCGCAGAAGGTAGCCCAGGAGCTTGGACCAGGCAAGAATGTCGTCACCATCTTGTGCGACACAGGCGAGCGGTATATCAGCATTGAGAAGTATTTTAATATCTAGGACAAGAATGGGCTGACAAGCCAGCAAGAACGCAGGCTGACACTCTCAACTTTCAAGCTTGTTAGCTTTCACACTTGTCAGCAACGCCGACCATGGAATTTACTGAAGATCAAATAAGCAGGTACAGCCGCCACATTCTTTTGCCTGAGGTCGGCGGCAAGGGGCAAAAGAAGATTGCCAAGGCCAAGATTCTCCTGGTCGGCGCGGGAGGCCTTGGCTCTCCGGCTGCTCTCTATCTGGCCGCAGCCGGTATCGGCACCATCGGCCTCATCGATAGCGATGTGGTGGACCTGACCAATCTTCAACGGCAGATTCTTCACCATACGACGGACGTGGGGCGGCCCAAAGTCGTTTCGGGTAAAGAGAAGATTCAGGCGTTGAACCCGGATGTTCAGGTTTCGATGTACGAAGAGCGGCTGACGGCCGGCAATGCGCTGAAGATCGTCAGCGACTACGACATCGTCATCGACGGGGTCGATAACTTTACAGCCAAGTTCTTGATTAACGATGCCTGTTTCTTTGCCGGAAAACCATTGGTCCACGGCGGCATCCTCCGTTTCGATGGCCGTGTGACGACCATTGTGCCAAAGCAGTCCGCCTGTTATCGTTGCATCTTCAAGACTCCGCCGCCGCCTGGGCTCGTCGCTTCCTGCCAGGAGGCGGGCGTAATCGGCGTGTTAGCCGGCATCATTGGCACGATCCAAGCAACCGAGGCCTTGAAACTCATTCTGGGAATCGGTCATCCTCTCACGAATCGGTTCCTGGATTTCGATGCAAAGAAGACGCTCTTCAGAGAAATCAAAGTGAAACGCAATCCCGACTGTGCGCTCTGCGGTGCGCATCCGACGATTACCGAATTGTTCGATGACGGCGATCCGTTTGCCGGCTGTGCCGTCCGGTTGTAATTATTGACCTAGCAAGGTGGAGTCGCCATGGCCACAATGAAAGCCCTTGTCTGTCGCGAGTGCGGAAAAGAATATCCAACCAAGGCGATCCATGTCTGCGAGATGTGCTTTGGTCCCCTCGAGGTGAAATACAGCTACGAGGAAATCAAGAAGAGTATTTCTCGCAAGAAAATCCAGGACGGTCCACACAGTATCTGGCGCTATGCCGATCTCCTGCCGGTAGAAGGGCCGACCTTTCTCGGCCCTCATGCCGGGATGACCCCCCTGGTGCGCGCCAAGAATCTCGGGGCCTACCTCGGGTTGGACGAGCTCTACATTAAGAACGATACGGTCAACCATCCCACGCTGTCGTTCAAAGATCGGGTCGTGGCCGTGGCCATCACCAGGGCTCGCGAATTGGGATTTGAAACCATTGCCTGCGCCTCGACCGGCAATCTGGCCAATTCCGTCGCCGCCCACGCGGCTGCCGCAGGAATGCGCGCCTACGTGTTCATTCCAGGCGATTTGGAAGCCGCCAAAGTCCTCGGCAATTTGATCTATAAGCCGAACGTGGTCGAGGTCGAAGGCAATTACGACGACGTCAATCGCCTCTGCAGCGAGATCGCCGGAGAGCATGGCTGGGCATTCGTCAATATCAACATCCGTCCCTACTATGCAGAGGGTTCGAAGACGCTGGCATTTGAAACCGTCGAACAACTCGGCTGGCGCACGCCCGATCAAGCCGTCATCCCGATGGCGTCGGGCTCTCTGCTGACGAAAATTTGGAAGGGCCTCCACGAGATGAAGTACGTGGGATTGATCGATGAGGTCAAAACCAGGATCAATGGGGCCCAGGCCGAGGGCTGTTCCCCAATTTCCACGGCCTTCAAGGCGGGACGTGACTTCTTCAAGCCGGTGAAGCCCAAGACCATCGCCAAGTCGCTGGCCATCGGCAATCCCGCCGACGGGTACTATGCCCTGAAGGCCACGGCGGAGAGCAAGGGCTCCATGGACATGGTAACTGACGACGAGGTCGTGGAGGGCATCAAGCTGCTTGCGCAGACGGAAGGAATCTTCGCCGAAACGGCCGGTGGTGTCACGATCGGTGTGCTGCAAAAGCTGGTGAAAAACGGCACGATCAAGAAAGGCGATCTGACCGTGGCCTATATCACCGGGAACGGCTTGAAAACCCAGGAAGCGGTGATCGATGCGGTCGGACGGCCGGTCCGTATTCAGCCAAGTTTGGCCGCTTTTGAGAAAACATTTAAAATGGGAAAGAACGGTGGTGGTGACTCATGATTAAAGTCCGCATTCCGACTCCGCTACGCCCGCTAACCAAGGGCCAGGGTGAAGTCGAAACAAAGGCCGCGAGCGTCCTTGATATGATCGAGGCGCTCAATACCGCGCATCCCGGCATTAAGGATCGTCTTTGCGACGACACGGGGGAACTTCGCCGGTTCGTGAATATTTACGTCAACGAGGAAGACATTCGATTCCTCAAGGGCAAAGAGACCTCGCTCAAAGACGGCGACGAAGTCTCGATCGTGCCCGCCATTGCGGGAGGCACATCATGCCGAATGTGAAAGTGCACGTTCAGTTTCCTGAAAATAAGATCAAAGAACCGATCATCTATCAGATCGGACACGAATTTAAGGTCGTCACCAACGTTCGACGTGCCGACGTGCGTGAAACAGCAGGATGGATGGACCTTGAACTGACCGGGGACAGTACAGAGATCGACCGGGCGATTGCAGGACTCCGCAAGAAGGGCGTCATCGTCGACCCGATCGAATTGAATGTCGTCGAATAGGTCAAGGGTGAGGGGTAAGGAGAAAGAGCCATTAGGCACTCCTGCTACCTTACGGAACAGAGAATGGAACTTACTGAACAACAGATCCAACGATACAGCCGGCAGATTATTCTGAGCGACGTCGGTGGCAAGGGCCAGATGAAGCTGACCAAGGCGAAGGTCTTGCTCATCGGCGCCGGAGGGCTCGGCTCCCCTGCTGGGCTCTATCTCGCTGCCGCCGGTGTCGGCACCATCGGTCTGGTCGATGGCGATGTCGTCGATCTCTCGAACTTGCAGCGGCAAATCCTGCACTCCACGGCCACGGTCGGCATGCCGAAAGTGGAGTCAGGCCGCAAGACCCTGTCGGCGATCAACCCGGAGATCGAGATCAAGACCTATCACCAGAATGTCGACAGCGACAATATCCTTGCGTTGATTTCTCAGTTCGACATGGTGCTGGACGGATCCGACAACTTTGCCACACGCTTTCTCGTAAACGACGCCTGCTTCTTCGCCAAGAAGACGCTCATTTCCGCCAGCATGTTCCGCTTCGAAGGCCAGCTCACGACGATCAAGCCTCATGCAGGCTATCCCTGCTACCGCTGCCTCTACCCGGAGCCACCTCCGGCGGGACTCGTTCCCAATTGCCAAGAAGCCGGCGTCTTGGGAGCCCTCGCTGGAACCATGGGTATTCTTCAAGCATCGGAAGCAATCAAGGAAATTCTGGGCATCGGCGAATCCTTGGCCGATCGCCTGCTGATCTACGACGCCCTGGAGATGAAATTCAGAAAAGTCCGTCGGCCCAAAGACCCGGCCTGCCGCCTCTGCGGGCCAACACCGACGATCACCGATCTCAAGACCGACTATACGGTTAGCTGCACGATTTAACGAAACCAGGTCTGATGAAGCCCAGTCTGAAAGTCGAAAGTCCTAACGTCGTAAAGTCTCCGTAATGACCGTTCAGATTGAACTGACTTGATGACTTTACGACATTTAGACTCTTAAGTTTCAATGACCACGCCTCTCCACATCCCTCAATCGATCCTCGACGACATGGTGGCCCACGCCAGAGAACTCGATCCCTACGAGTGTTGCGGGCTCTTGGCCGGAATCAACGGAGCCGTTACCCATGTCTATCGGATCAAAAATATCGTGGCGCTTGAAGGGGCTGAGAAACTGTCGTCCTTCGATCCGGCAAAAGCTGCACACTTGGAACGACTGTCGCCGGCTGAACGAGCCGAAATCGCCTTCGTGATGGATATGCAGGATTTTTCCGTTGCGAAGAAGGATATTCGAAACAAAGGCCTCGACCTGCAAGTGGTCTACCATTCCCATCCCCACGACCCGGCACGCCCTTCGATCACCGATATCAAAATCGCTACTGACTACGAAGAAATCTGGCCAAAGATCAACCTGCCCATCCCCGCCTATTTGCTCATCTCCTTCATGGAGAAGTCGAAGCCGGATATTCGTGGATACTGGATCAAGGGTGGGATAGTCACGCAAGCGCACATCACAACCACAGTCTGAATGCGGT
>JAABQN010000154.1 GCA_011391455.1 Nitrospiraceae bacterium | reverse complement strand
GAATCTTCCGAATCAAAAGGGGCTGGAATCACACTTCGAACATGTCCATGTCGACGTGGATAGCCTTCTCCCACACAGCCACAAAAGCTACCGTTACGATGGTTCGTTAACGACCCCGCCTTGTTCGGAAGGAGTAAAATGGATCGTCATGAAATCGCCCATCCACCTTTCCAAAGAACAGATCCGGACATTCACCTCGATCATCAAGGGAAACAATCGACCGGTGCAACCTTTACACCACCGCGTGACCGCGATCGATGCCGTTGCAGAAGAAGTGGTGGCGAGATGACGAGCTGGACGATCTGAAGGTGGCCATTGGATGATACAGCCGGAACAGTGAGTCAGCGATTATGGGTTCGTCAGCCTGTCCGGTGTAGAGTTCCTGCTCGACTCACCACTTGGGTTACACTATCAGATCTCTGTTTGTGCCCGCACATGTCATGTTCGCCGACTGACTACTGACCCTGCCGGACAATCGCTCCATCACTGTCACGTGCTTCTTGCCCGTCTCCGCAAGCCCGCGCTGGTTCAATCACATCGATTCTGGCCCAGATTGTGGAGAGTATTCGTTTCTGCGTCAGCGATCACATGAAACTCTCCATTCTGTGACTATCTGAAACTCCCTTCGCTCTCACCGAAGTAGAGAGAGAAGATTGACCTATGTGGATCCGAGTCAAACTTGCGTTTGACTCCGCTGAAAACCCCCGACCTGGTCTCACGCGCCGGTGCGAGACCTTTAGGAATCTCGCTCGATAGAGCACCTATCTGCCCTGCTGCTCGTTCCGCTGCAATACGCGCCAGGTTGAGAGCCACCAGGCATGCGAAGTGTTCAGCCAAAAACTTGACGAGATCGGGCCTTCTGGAAAGACAAACCTCGTCCAGCCCTCCCCATTCTCTGAAAGCGGGCAAGTCGGAGACTCCTTCCGGATTCAGCAGGGCCTTCATGACGGCACAATCGGTGTGACCGCAGACAATGATGTGGGGAACGTTCAATACGGCCATCGCGTATTCGATAGTGGCGGTGCTGCCGCCCTGCATCGAGCCATAGGGCGGAACCATGTTGCCGGCGTTCCTCAGAATAAAGAGCTCTCCGGGATCGGTTTGCGTAGGAGAGTGGGGTCGACTCGTGAATCAGAACAGGTAATGAAAAGCGCCCGGGGAGCCTGGTTTTCAGAAAGCCGGGTGAAAAGTTCTCTCTTTTTACCGAACACCTCAGTCCGAAACTTGAGGAAGCCTTTGACGAGTTGTTCCATCGCGAGGATTGCCTCTATCGACTTCCGCTCTGGATGTCGCGATCGAGCGTGAACACGAACACCCGCTCGCCAATTTGTACATCGATATCGGTAAAGAGCGCAAGGGTTTTGGCGCCGGTGATTTCGCTCACTTGCTCGCAGAGCTTGTCACGGCCCAGCGCAATCAAGTTCTGCCTCAATCGCTTCACCATATCGACACCTTCCACCGTTTTGGCCAGCTGACGTTCAGCCGGGGTCAGCACTCCCTTGAGCCGCACCACGACAAGGTCCCGCACGATGAATGCGCGCACTTCATCCGGTCCGCGGCCCATGAATTCTTGTTCGAACTTGATGATGGCGTTACGGATGGCGTTTTCCACCAGATGTTCTCACGCGCCCACGTAGAAGATTTCGGCGTTGGGATAGATTCGCTGGGGGATTATAGGGGCGCGAGTCGGCTCGAACAAGTGCAAACATAAGCCTTTATCCCAAAAGGGTTCGACGCGTAGGCCTTTTGGGCTATGAGGTGTGATGGTGGAACGCCGTGCAGTATCTAATTACTTGACGGCGGTCCGTGGAACATATTATTCATCTGCTCAGAGTACCTCTATACGGCGATGTCTCCTGTCCCAGGTTGACACGCACTTCGTGAGGACAGGTGAGACGCCGATTTCACCTCACTGGGCCGTAGGGCGACCGGCAGTTCGAACGAACGGCTGGTCGTAGTACAAGCCAACTGAAGTTGCCTCGACCACACATCGGGGTGCCGGTTGGCTTTGTGTTTTTTGGGGATTATGCGATGTCCGTGTTGATCGCCCTGCTCGTCCCATTGCTCCCATTGTTGGCCGCCTGTGTGGTGGCGCTCGGTTCCGACGGTACACGCGCGCTACGCACAAAGATCGCAGCCTATCCGATCGGTGCCGCATTCTGTGCCGCCATTGTGACTCTCTATCTCGTGGCCACGCAGGGACCGATCACGCTTCGATTGTATGATCCAGCATCTGTGGGGTCGTTCGCGTTTCCCATCGGTTTCTATGTCGACCGGCTGAGTGCGGTCATGATGGTCTTGATCTCGGGTGTCGGGAGCATCATCTACACCTATTCAATCCGCTACATGTTTCAGGACGCGCATGAGCCTCGGTACCTGGCACTGATCGGAGGGGCAACTTTCGTGCTCCTCTGCATGGTCTCAAGCGCCAACCTCATGATGCTGTTTCTGTTTTGGCAGATGCTGAGTTATCTGCTGTATATTTTGGCGCATAACCACTCGCATGTGGGGACATTGGACGGCGCGTTCCGAACGTTTACGATCCTGCGGGTGGGCGACGTGGCGTTTCTCGCCGGTATCGTGCTGGCTCATTCTCTCTACGGCACCTTAGAATTCCAGGAACTGTTTGCGCGGGCTGCTGAATCGACGGCCACCCTGTCCCTACTGCCCGGGGTCGAGATCAGTGGCGCGACGGCTGTGACGCTGCTTCTGTTTATCGGGGGCATGAGCAAGTCAGCCCAGTTCCCCATGTTCATCTGGCTCCCACGATCCCTCTATGCCCCGACACCGGTGCATGCGCTCCTGCACGCGGGCATCATCAATGCCGGAGGATTTCTGATCAATCGCCTGGCTCCGCTCTTCGGTCAGAGCCCGGCGACCCTGCATGTGGTGCTCGTCGTCGGCACGCTCACGGCGATTCTGGGCGCCACCATGATGCTGACGCAGAACGACATCAAGAAAACGCTCGGGTTTTCCACCATTGGCCAGATGGGCTACATGATCATGGAATGCGGCTTGGGCGCGTTCTCCCTGGCGGTCTTCCATCTCATCGCCCATGGACTATTCAAGGCCACCGTGTTTTTGAACTGCGGCAGCGTGATCCACAAGGCCCGCCAGGATCCGGAGTTTCCCCACGCGGATCAGCGGGAAGAAGAAGAGCATTTTTCTCCACTCACCTGGTCGACGGGTTTCTTCACCACGCTCGCGATTCCGCTTATCATCCTGCTGGCGACCCATGGCGTCCTGCGTATTCCTTTGCTGGAATCTCAGGGTGCGGTGATTATCCTGTTCTTTATCTGGGTGACCTCGTCGCAGGCGATCTTGACGTTGACGCGTCTGCGCGCCGTCGCGTCATGGAAAGTTTCCGCTGCCATGTTACTGATCCTCCTGTTCGTCGTGTTGGTGTATCTGTTCGCCGTCGAATCCTTCACCGCATTTTTGTACCCCAATCCGGCGGAAGTCGCCTTGTATTTTCAGGCCGCAGATTTGCCGAATTGGCTCTTCGACGTGCTCCTTCTCGGAGCGACTCTCTCGACGATTCTCGGCTGGTTGTATCTCTATCTGCGCGCGCACGGCCGCTCGGTCTGGATGCCGACGTGGGTGGATGGGGTGAGAATCCGGCTCTATGTCTCGTTCATGAATCGATTGTACGTGGAACAGGCTTATCAGCACGCAGGGAAATTTCTGTTGCGCCTGCTGCATCGAATCGACAAGCACACGCAGGGGTGGTCGCAACGATGATGAACGAGATCGTCACCACGCTGCTGGCAGGTGTCCCGCTTCTCGGGGCACTTCTTTGCTTCACCGCCTGGTCACGGCCGGATCACGTGAAGCAGACAGCGATTGTCATAACGATGATCAGCTTAGGCGCGACCGTTGCACTTTCCCCATTTCTCACGGTTCCTCCGGAAGGCTTCTTGTTGCTCTACCTACTCCCGCTGGCTGCATGTGTATCGATCCTCGGACAACCGACCCACGAGACCCATCGATCCGCCTGGGTCCTGACGTTGGTTTTCCTCGGACTCGGCGTGAGCATCCTTGCGAGTCACGGCGTCGTGGGTCAGTTGAGCGTGCTGGTATTGTTCGGGTTGGTCATCGGACTCTTATACCGGCACCATAGCGCGCTCTGGCCGATGTCGTGGTGGGGGATCGGTGTCTATGGTCTGGGTGCGGTGGCGGCCGTGACGTCCGCTGTGACTGAGCCACCGATCTCCACCATCGCCTCCGTACTGGCCTGTGCGGTTCTGTTGCCGCTCGTTCCGTTTCACCATGGATACTTCACGGCGTTGACTCGATTGCCGGGCAATTTGCCCTCTTTCATCGTGGTCCTCTTTCCCGCTGTCGGTCTGCACGGCCTCGTCGCAGTGGCGCCGGTCTTGCCGAGCAACGTGGCGATGACGATCATGGGACTCGCCGTGCTCGGCGCCCTCTATGGCGCCGTCAGAGCCCTGGCGCAATCTCGCATGCGGTTGCTCCTTGCCTATAGCAGCCTCTCGCTCTTCTCCATGCTGTGGTGGTTTGCCGCTGCGGCAGGGTTCACCACGGCCTGGGCATCGGTGTTCGTCGGCGCGGTGTCGTTCGGCACAAGTGGGCTCTTGCTTGCCTGGCAAGCCATTCGGACCAGATATGGTGACGATGTGGATCCACAGGCCGTCAGCGGACTGGCCTCAGCCATGCCGCGGTTTGCCGTGCTGTTGTCTCTCATGGCATTGGCGGTGATGGGTCTTCCCCCATTTGGCGTATTTTCGGGCTTCATGGGTTTGCTGCTGACGTCACCGATTGCTTCGCCGGCCGCGTTGTTCGTCATTCTGCTTGCGTGGCTGGCCACGTCCTGGTACATCCTCGACGCGGTGCAGCGGTTGCTCTTCGGCCAGCAGCGACCGGATCTTCCCTTCACAGACCTTCAGCAATCGGAGTTCGCCGCGCTGCTGATGGTCGTGCTGATCGTCATCGCGCTGGGTGTGATCCCAGCCGGACTGTTAGGGCCTAACATCGTTGCGCTTTCGCCGAGCGATATCATGGAACCGTTCGCATGGAACAGATAGCCCCGTCGATCAATATCGAAACCAGGCGGATGGAGCTGCGTGGGATCGTTCGGCTCGCAGGAGAAGTCATCGCCCAATACTGGCCGATGCGGACGTTTGTGCATCACAATCCGCTCCATAGTCTTGAGTATCTACCTTTCGAGGAAACCGTCCGGCGCGGCAAGCA
>JAABQN010000153.1 GCA_011391455.1 Nitrospiraceae bacterium | reverse complement strand
CTCGCAAGTCCAGCCCGCGACTAAAAGGAGCGCGTTATGGCCTGGTTTAAAAAACAGAAAACGACCGAGCCTGAAGCTCCCAAGCGTTCCAAGCTTTCTGAAGGGATGTGGCTCAAGTGCAACCACTGCCGGGAAATCGTCTATCGCAAAGAAGTCGAGCGGAATAATAAGGTCTGTCCCAAGTGCGACTACCATTTCCCGATTTCTGTCATTGAACGGATTGCGCTCCTGGTCGACCTCGGGACGTTCAAAGAATGGGATGCGGAACTCGGTCCCCAGGATCCGCTGAATTTTCAGGACACGAAATCGTACAAGGATCGCGTGAAGGCGCATCAGGGGAAGACCGGCCGCAAAGATGCCATGATGATCGGCGAAGGGATGATGAACGGCCGTCGTGTGGTACTTTGCCTGTTCGATTTCAGTTTTATGGGTGGCAGCATGGGGTCGGTCGTCGGTGAAAAGATCTGTCGGGCGATCGATCGCGCATTGGAGGCCAGGTTGCCGGTCATTTTAGTCACGACCTCCGGAGGAGCCAGGATGCAGGAGGGGATTCTTTCCCTCATGCAGATGGCCAAAACCGCTGCAGCTGTCGCCAAGCTGGGCGAGGCCAAACTTCCGTTTATTTGTCTGTTAGCCGATCCCACGTTCGGGGGCGTCACCGCCAGCGTTGCCATGTTGGGCGATGTGATTCTGGCCGAACCGAAAGCGCTGATCGGATTTGCCGGTCCCCGCGTGATCGAGCAGACGATCAAACAGCAGTTGCCGGATCAGTTTCAGCGAGCCGAGTTTCTGTTGGAACATGGCATGATCGACATGATCGTGGAGCGTAAACAGCTGAAAGAAACCTTAAGCACCCTCGTGGCGCATTTTTAAGCCGGGATTTCCTGCATGAAGAATCCTGGCTAGCCTCCTTCCTGCCTGGTTACACCATGACCTATTCCTCTGCCGTGGCCTATTTGTTCCGTCTGCAAAAACATGGGATCAAGCTGGGCCTTGCGACGATGACGGCGTTGACGGTGCGGCTCGGTATGCCGCAGACCAAGTACCGCACACTGCATATCGCCGGCACGAATGGAAAAGGCTCCACCGCTGCCATGGCCGCTGCCGTGTTGCAGGCGGCTGGGTATCGAGTGGGGCTCTATACGTCGCCTCACCTCGTGGAGTTCCGGGAGCGGATCCGTGTCAATGGCGAGATGATTCCTGAATTGCGGGTGGCACAATTGACTGAACAGTTTCAGGCTCTCTGCCAACCGGATCTGTCGCCGACCTTCTTCGAATATACGACGGCGATGGCATTGCAGCACTTTGCCGATTCAGGAGTCGACGTGGCAGTGCTGGAGGTTGGGTTAGGTGGCAGATTCGATGCAACGAACGTGGTCACGCCCATGGCTTGTGCTGTGACGACGATTGCTCTCGATCATCAGGAGTATCTGGGTACGACCGGCTCATCGATCGCATTTGAGAAGGCCGGCATTATTAAGCCGGGGGTGCCGGTGGTGCTGGGGCGCCTGGACGATGACGCGTGGCGGACAATCGACCAGGTGGCCAGAGAACGGCAGGCTCCGGTGTTTCGTCTGAATCAGGATTTTCGCACGGAGGGAGAGGCGCCCCGGCAATTTTCCTATTACGGTCTGGCGATGCACTATGACGGACTGACCTGTGCCCTGGAGGGGCGCCACCAGCTTGATAACGCCGCTTGTGCGCTGGCGCTGTTGGAGGCGGCGGCTCCCCAGGGGATTGTTGTCACGGCCGAGGCGGTGAGCGCGGGACTGCGTGGGGTCAACTGGGCCGGACGATTGGAAGTGATCGATCGCCATCCGATAGTCCTGCTGGATGGCGCGCATAATCCTGCTGCCGCGGCGGTATTGGCCGATTTCCTCACGCATTCTGATCGATCTCAGCCATCCCGTCCGGTGGTTCTTGTTCTTGGGATGATGCGCGACAAGGATCATCGGGGGTTTTTCGAGCCGATGAGGGGCCTTGTCGATGAAGTGGTATTGACGCAGGCAGATCTCCCACGTTCTGCCACCACGCAGGAACTCCGAGCCTCGCTTGAAGGTCTGGTGCTTCATCCGCATGTCATGCCGTTGCTCAGCGATGCGATGGCGCTGGCCAGACAGCTGGCGACGCCCGATGGTCTGGTCTGTGTCACGGGATCGCTTATGCTCGTGGGAGAGTGCCAGGCATGGTTCCGTGGCTGTGTATTTTCGCCGCTTCGGGGCTGAGATGGCAGGGAATGCGATGCGGCTGTGGATGTGTCTGGTCGGTTGGTTGGTGCTGGGGATACTGCTGCCGTACGCTGGAGGCGCGGCAGGGAATGGGAAGGGCTCCGCAGCGACAACGACATCGTCCGAAGGGCTTCCGCTCGATATCACCGCAGCGCGGATCGATTACTTACAGGATAGAGAAGTCTACGAAGCCGATGGCTCGGTGGTGGTGAACCAGGGCACTCTGCGCCTGACGGCTGATCATATGACCATCCATGCGCTGCCCGGTATCGTGATTGCCACGGGCCACGTCCGGCTCACCGATCCTAAATCAGATCTGGTAACCGAACGGTTGGAACTCAACGTGAATACCGAAGCGGGAGTGATCACGCATGGACGAGTCCATCTCAAATCCACCAATACTTCGGTGGAGGGGCGTCTCATTCAACGGTTTTCAGATGAGCATTATCGGGTGAAAGAGGGCCGGTTTACGAATTGCGATGCGCAGGAAGGTGAGACCCCGGCCTGGCGGTTTCAGTTCAAGGATCTTGACCTGCATGCCGGCGACAATGTGGCCTTTACCGGTGGATGGCTCTGTGTCAACGATGTTCCGGTGGTTCCGCTTCCCGCAATGACCTATCCGCTTAACAAGCGGCGCACCGGGTTCCTCCTTCCCATTGTCGGATACGACAGTCGCTTCGGCATGCACCTCCAAGACAGCTTCTTTTGGGCCATCAATCCGAGCCAGGATCTGACGATCACTCCTTCCTATTACAGTAGCCTCGGCTACGGGGGCGATCTGAAATATCGCTACATGATTGACCGGAAATCCCGTGGGCAGTGGTTAGTCAGCGCCTTGCGGCAGACAGAGCTACCCGATGTGGCCGGTGTGAGTCCGATGGGGCAAAATGCAGAGCAGACTCGGGCTGTGATCACCGGCACGCATATACAGCATTTCACGCCGGACTTGTTGCTCCGTGTCCAAGCCAACTTGGTGACCGACCCGAATTATCTGCAACAGTTGAGCAACTCGGGAGTTCAGCGGGCCCTTCCCAGCAGCGAATCGAATTTGTTGGCGACTCAACGTCTGGGTTATGGAAAGGCCTACCTGCTCGGTCAATATCTACAACCGTTACAATCTGGGGGAAGCGATACGTTCCAGCGATTGCCGGAAATCGGGTACAGTCTCCCGAATGTCTCGCTGTTCAATTCGCCGATTTTACTCGGTTCGGATATGAATTTCGTGAACTTTTATCGTGAACAGGGCTTTGCCCAGAATCGAATCGATGTGATGCCGGGATTGTCGACTGATGTCCTGGATTTCGGCCACGTTGTAGGCCTGACCCCCCAGGTGAAAGTGCGCGAGACCTATTACACAAGGGGGGTGCACAATCCTGAAAGCCAGCATCGCGAGACCTTCTGGGCAGCGCTCGATGCGACGTCGAAGCTGAGCCGGCGCTTCCGGACGAGCGAAGGCAATACTTTGCTGCATACCATTGAGCCCAGTGTCATGTATGAATATGTTCCACAGACGAATCAGTCACAGTTGACTCAGATCGATCAGGTGGACGATCTGCAGAAGAAAAACTTGCTGACCTATGCGATCCGCAGCCGGCTGTTGGAGCAAGCGGGCAGCAGCAGTTTCAATTGGCTGGATTTCACGATGGCCCAGAGTTATCACGCGGGCTCCGTGCAAACGAGAGCCCGGGACTTTACCCCTGGCGCATCCCCGCTGTTCGGGTCGATCACGCAACCGCTGCAACCGGCGACAGTGGCCATTGAGGGGAAGAAGTTTTCCGATCTCTGGATGCGGATTGCGATCGGCAATACGACCCCACAGTATACTCAGGCTCAGTTGGCCGCTGCCGCGTCCGGCCTGGGTCTAGGCACAGGCTCCGGTCAGGTGCCCGCGACTAACCAGTATATGACCATCGATGCATTTTTCGATCCTTACCGATCGTCGTTAAGTCAATTCAATACTAATTTTCGGGTTCAACAGTCCAACTACTGGTATCTCGAAGTGGGGCAGCGCTTTTCGCACGATGGTAATCGTGTACGCCGTGGAGACGTGTGGAATCCGATTTCATTCAATGAAGTCTATGCCCCAACTTCTGAGATCCAATTTCTCACAGCGGGAGGGGCGTTTCGCACACCCTGGGGTTGGACGGTCGGGGCAAAGGGCTACTACGACGTGAAGACCGGCAAGAGCCCGGAGTACGACGTCGTTGCTCTCTACCAGAATCCCTGCAAGTGTTGGTCGCTGGGGCTCTATTATTTACAGTTCCCCGATCGCCAGCAGTATAGCTTCATGTTGAGCCTGACCGGGATCGGTTGGACGGAGAGCTTCGGCACGGCAGTGGTTCGAAATATTCTCAGCCCTCTACTGATCGGAGAGAAAGGACTGCCCTGGGCTGTGCCAGGAGGGCCCTATGGGAGGCCACAATCGGACATGCCCCAGCCTGAGATGGGCGGTGGGATTGGACGATGAGCTGAGCCGATTTGACTCCTCGAAGAGGGCTGGTATACGATGCCGTACTCTTTCCAAGGTTTACAGTGTGCTCAGCTAAGGAGGAATGTGACGTGGCAGGTGATGCACTGAAGGTCGAAGATGCAACATGGGATGTAGAGGTCATGAAGTCTTCCGAGCTGGTGATGGTAGATTTTTGGGCCGTCTGGTGTGGACCGTGCCAAATGGTCGCTCCGATCATCGAGGAATTGGGCAAAGAGTATGCGGGGAAGATGAAGGTGCGGAAGCTCAATACCGATGAAAATCCGGAAGTCGCAGGCCGCTATCAGGTGATGAGTATCCCGACCATTCTGTTTTTCAAGAACGGGCAGGTTGTGGAAAAACTCGTTGGAGCTCGACCGAAGCGGCAGTTCAAGGACATGATCGATTCGCTGCTGGCACAACCAGCCGGCTCAGCCTAAGGATTGTAATCACCTGCCGCAATGCTCTCCGAGTTGCGCATTGTCAATTTCGCGCTCATTGAGCAGCTCAGTCTTCAATTCCAGTCCGGGTTTACGGTCCTGACCGGGGAAACCGGGGCCGGTAAATCTCTCCTCATTGATGCCATCGCCTTATTGGTCGGCGGG
>JAABQN010000152.1 GCA_011391455.1 Nitrospiraceae bacterium | reverse complement strand
GGGAGCATCAGTCTGTTCGCGGAAGAGTTGAACTTTAAAAACCCGGCGCCGGGTGTTTGCCCGACCCGGTTTCCTCTAGTGTGCAGTCAACTGGGGAATCAATCGACGACCGGGTTCCGGACGTCGTTCTCTCGCGACACGAGAGACTATTTCATGGATCCTCGCACCGGTTGGCGAGCCACGGTGGGCTTCGACTACGGGACACCCTACCTGGGCGGGAGCAATAACTTCTATAAATATTATCTGGATGTGATCAAATATACGCCGCTGCCTTTCGATACGCGGGTTGCGATCCGCGCTCGCTACGCCGAAGCGGTCGGCATCGATGGGGGGCCCATTCCATTGACCGAACGATATTTTGTCGGCGGCATCAATACGATGCGCGGGTTCGTGTTCGGACGCGCGGGACCGGTGACCACCACGAATTCTCTGCTCGGCGCGAGCAAGCAGTTAATTTTCAATAACGATTTTATCTTTACGATTTCCGCTGAAGCCAAGTTGAACGGGGTGATTTTCTTCGACTACGGGAAAGGGTTTGATAACGATGAGCCGCTCTCGTCCAAGTTGCGGAAGACAGTCGGATTTGAAGGGCGATGGATTTCACCCTTTGGCCCTCTCCGTGCTGCGTACGGGATTAACCTGGACCCCAACCCAGGAGAACGCAAAGGGGTCTTCGAGTTTACTATCGGTTCTCTGTTCTAAACGGAGTAGTTTTTTAGGCCAGGAATGGGAGGTAGCGGTGTGATCCAGATTGGCGGTGTCTTAGGGAAGGTGTTCTGCACAGGAAGCCTGTTGATGGCGATCTTCATTGTCTCCGGCTGTGCCGCCGGCGGGGCCAAAGTCGAAGGGAAAATAGGGGTCGTCGATCCGTCCCGTGTCCTCAGCGAGACGAACGCCGGTAAGAAGGCCAAGGAGTCCTTGGGCGCATTCTCGAAGAATCGCCAGGTACTGATCGAAATGGATGAGAAAGAACTTCGTCGCATGGAAGAAGATTTCGGGAGGCAAGCCAGCGTGTTGAGCCCGACTGCGAAAAAGGAGCGCGAAGAGCAGTTTCGGCGTCGGGTGGCGGAGTACCAGCAGAAGGCGGGCGAATTGAACCGGGAGGTTCAGGAAAAGCAAAAGGACGTGCTTGAAGGGTTCCGTGAGAAGGTGGGACTCGTCGTGGGGAAAATATCGAAGCGCCTCGGATTGCAGATCGTCATGGATAAGGGGAAAGGCGGCCCCACGTTATATAACGATGACGGACTCGATATTACGGGTCAGGTCATCGAAGAGTTTAATCGGGAGTACCCATAATCCGGTCTGTCTGGTTCGTTTGGTTTGTTTAGTTTGTTTGGTTGAACGAAACTGATCAGATGAACCAAATAAACAAGACAAACCAAACAAACCGATTAAACGAAATATTCATGAGGAGCAGAGGAGGAGTCGATGGAACGAACGAAAGTCGCGTGCGCGCTCAGTGCTATCGGGCTGTGGCTGGCGATGCTGTCGCCGGCGCTGGCGGATGAAACCGTCAAGGTTGCGGTGATGAATCAACAATTGGTGATTGAGCAGTCGAAGTCCGGCAAGCGGGCATTGGAAGAGCTTAAGGCTTACTCCGTGACCAGGCAAAAGATCATCAATGCCGACGATCAAGAACTGAAGGAATTGCAACAGGCGATTCAAGACGGGAAATTGCCCGACAGCGCGAAGCAAGAGAAACAAGGTCAGTTCCAGGCCAAGTTGGACGCGTATCAACGTCGCCTGGCTGACTTCAATCGCGAGATTCAGCAGAAACAACGTGAAATGGTGGCGGAATACTCGAAGAAAGTGCAAGTGGCCGCGCAAGTTGTGGGGGAAAAGAACGGGTATGCCGCGGTCATCGACAAGGGGAACGAGTCGGCGATTAAGATCGTGCTCTATCATCAGCCTGCGTTGGATGTGACCGATCAGGTGGTGAAGGAGTTCGATCGGCAGAATAAATAGAGGAAGCGCGGGCAGCCTGGTTGGCCCCTTTGCTCGCGGAACGCGCACGATAAGAATGTGCTCGTTCGACGCGCGCAGTAGGGGGCCAAACCAGGCTGCCCCCGCAAAGGACGGTGAAGAGCTTGGAAGGATTACTTGAAGTTTTTCCTATGAGGAGGCTTTGCTGATGTCCGTCATGGAACAAGCCGAAATTCAGTCCCTCTTGCCACACCGGTATCCTTTTCTCCTGGTCGATCGCGTACAGGAGTTGGAGCCCGATAGGCGGATCGTCGGGTTCAAGAATGTGACGATCAATGAACCCTTCTTTCAAGGGCATTTCCCTGGGCGCCCGGTCATGCCGGGAGTGTTGATTCTCGAAGCCATGTCGCAAGTCGGCGCGATTCTGGCGTTTAAATCGCTCGGGAACGTGGCACGTCCGTTGGTATATCTGACCGGTATCGACGGGGCGAAGTTTCGGAGACCGGTCGTGCCCGGTGATCGATTGCGGTTTGAGATCGACGTTGTCAAAAAACGGGCGCCGTTCTGGAAGATGCAAGGCAAAGCGTTTGTCGAGGAAGATCTTGTCTGTGAAGCCGAAGTGACCGCGATGGTGACCGAGGAGAAAGCCGCGACGTGAACCGTTATACGTGAATCGTGGAGGATGGGGATAGGACGCTTGGCGATTCACAAATAACGATTAACGATTAACGTGAACCGGAGGTTCAGAGTGCAGATTCATTCAACAGCGATTGTTCATCCAAAGGCGAGTCTTGCCGATGATGTGGAGGTCGGACCGTTTTGCCTGATCGGTGAGCATGTCACGATCGGGAAGGGAACCAGACTGTTGTCGCATGTGACGGTCGACGGATGGACGGAGATTGGCGAGCGGAACGAGTTGCATCCCTTCGCCTCGATCGGCGGACCGCCTCAGCACCTCGGATATCAGGGGGAGCCGACGAAGGTCATCATCGGCCATGACAACATTTTTCGGGAGTATGTCACGGTCAACCGCGCAACGGTACAAGGCGGAGGGGTGACATCGCTCGGGTCAAAGAATTTTCTGATGGCCTATGTTCATGTGGCGCATGACTGCCGTCTAGGCAGCCATCTCATCATGGCCAATGCGGCGAGTTTAGCCGGTCATATTACAATCGGGGACCATGCCATTATCGGGGGTCTGACTGGTATCCATCAGTATGTGCGGATCGGGTCGTACTCCATGGTCGGCGGTTGTTGCGCCATCACACAGGATCTTCCGCCGTTCATGCGGGCTGCGGGTGGCTATCGCGCGCGGATGTATGGCCTGAACTCGGTAGGGTTGCGCCGCCATGGGTTTTCTCCCGACCGGATCTCGGTACTGAAACGGGCCTACGACATGCTTTTCCGCTCGGGGCATCGAGTCGCTGAAGCGACCAAGCTCGCCAAGGCCGAGTTCGGAGACCAACCGGATGTGATGACGATCCTGGGGTTTCTGGAGGGGACGAAGCGTGGCATCTGCCGGTCGGTCGGTAAAGATCAAGAGGATGAGGAGTAAGCTCGTGGCATTCAGACCTCAGGTCACCGATGGCGAGCGGATTGGGCTCATTGCCGGCAATGGCCGGTTCCCGATCATCTTTGCGGACAATGCCAGAAAGCTCGGCTATCATGTGTCGGCTGTGGCGCATGAAGGCGAGACAGAACCTGAGTTGGCCGGCCATGTCGATCGGATCCATTGGATCAAGATCGGCCAGATGAACAAGCTGATCAAGGCATTCAAGGAAGACGGGGTCCACCAGGCCGTGATGTTGGGCGGGATCAAGAAGACGCATGTCTTTACGACGATCCGTCCTGATTTTCGCACCTTGGCCATGGCGACGCGGTTGGCGCTCTGGAAGGACGACGATATTCTGCGCGAATTCGCAAAGGAGCTTGAGGGAGAAGGGATTGCCATCTGTGAATCGACCTTTGGGCTTGAGGGGATCCTTGCAGAAGAAGGGACGTTGACCGCGCGGGCCCCATCGGAGAAAGAGTGGGAGGACATCCGCTACGGATGGGACGTGGTGCGTGAGATTGGGCGCCTCGATATCGGGCAATGTGTGGTGATCAAAGATCGTGTGGTCGTAGCCGTCGAGGCGGTCGAGGGCACCGACGGAGCCATCAAGCGCGGCGGTGATTTGGCCAAGGAGGGCGCGGTGGTGGTCAAACGATCGAAGCCACAGCAGGACATGCGGTTCGATCTTCCGGCTGTGGGGCCTCGGACCATCGAGGTGATGGCGTCGGTCAAGGCCTCCGTCTTGGCAATCGAGGCAGGACGAACCATCCTGTTGGATCGCGAGATCGTGCTGGAGAAGGCCAAGTCTGCCCGTATTGCCATTGTCGGGATCAAGCCAGAGTGATGGGTATCCTATGAAACCGTTCCGTGCCGGCGTCATTGGCGTCGGACATCTTGGTCAGCACCATGCGCGCCTCTATGCCTCCTTACCTGGAGCGCAACTCGTCGGTGTGTTCGATCAGTCGGTCGAGCGTGCGCAGCTGGTCGCAGATCGGCATGGGGCACGCGTCTTTCGTACGGTTGATGAGTTGTTGGCGCAGGTCGATGTCGTCAGTGTAGCGGTGCCCACCTCAGGCCACTATGCCGTCGCAAAATCTTGTCTGCAGGCGGGCAAGCATCTGTTGGTCGAAAAGCCGATTGCCGTGATGCCTGGTGAAGCGCAGGAGTTGGTAGAGCTGGCCAAGCAGCGGGACTGTCGTTTACAGGTCGGCCACAGCGAACGGTTCAATCCGGTCATGGCCGTAATGCGTCCCCATATCAAAAAACCTGTATTCATAGAATGTCACCGTCTTAGCAGTTTCAGCGAGCGGGGAACGGATGTGGATGTGGTGCTGGACCTGATGATTCACGATTTGGATCTCGTGCTGTCGTTGAATCCAGGTCCCGTTGAAGAGGTGCGCGCTTCGGGGGTGGCGGTGTTATCCTCCTCGATCGATATTGCGCATGCCCGTATTCAGTTCCAGAGCGGCGCAGTCGCCAACCTGACCTCCAGCCGCGTGTCGACGAATAAGATGCGCCGGCTGCGCATTTTCCAGCGAGACAATTATCTGTCGATCGATTTCCAGACCAGGCAAGGCATGATTTGCCGGCGCAGCGCCCAGGCAGGGGAGCGGCCGACTGTCGACGTGACGCATTTGCAGGGCGGAGACGAAGAACCCTTGAAGCTCCAGCTCGAATCGTTTCTTCATGCCGTCGACACTGGTACAAGGCCGGTGGTATCGGGTGAGGATGGGGCGGCTGCAGTGGCTGTGGCACATCAAGTATTGCAGGCTATTGAAGCCTTTGCATCCCGCATTGAAGAAGGGACATGGGAAGGGGTAAACGGGATACAGGGGCATGGGAAGGGGT
>JAABQN010000151.1 GCA_011391455.1 Nitrospiraceae bacterium | reverse complement strand
GCCGTCTGTATCCAGCACGAAATGGATCATCTGATCGGCAAGTTATTTTTGGATCGGATGACCGATATGTCCACGCTTACACAGCTTCCAGAATTTTCTAAGTACTGGCAACACGATCCCGTTCCTGTCATTTAACTAACCCCCCGTGAAGATCCCGCGCTTGTGAAAACCCTGCTTCGAGTGCTCCAGTACCTCAGCCCGCACGGTTCCATGGTGGTCGGCACCTTTCTGTTTGCCGGGTTGGCAACGGCGTTTGAATTAATCCCTCCGTGGCTGATCAAAGTCATCATCGACGACGTGATCCAAGCCGGTCAGACCGAGCTTCTCGTGTGGGTGTTTCTCGCCCTTTGTGCCGCCTATGTGCTGCGGAACCTGTGCGGGTCGATCCGGATTCGGCTGAACAACGGGTTGGAACAGCAAGTCGTGCATGACCTGCACGTCCAAGTGTTCTCTGCCCTCCAGCGATTATCGATCAGCTTCTACGAGAATCGTCCGACGGGCGAGATCATGTCACGGGTACTGAACGATACCGAGCACATGCAGCGCATTTTCGTCGACGGGCTCGAAGAAATCATTACAGCCGGGCTGACGCTGATCGGGATCATGATCATGCTGTTTATGCTCAATTGGAAACTGGCGCTGCTGGCGCTCGTGCCGATTCCCCTCTTGGTGGTGGGAGCGGCGCTGTTCACCAAACGCGTCCATGGGCACTATCGCGCGATTCGAAAAGGGGCGGCTGAACTGAACGCGCTCTTGCAAGACATGCTGGCAGGCATCCGGGAGACTATGGGGTTCAATCGCCAGCCCTACGAGCAGGAGCGATTTGATCGGAAGAGCGATCGTTGCCGGCAAGATACCTTGAAAGCCATGTATCTCTGGTCCTACTACTCCCCAGGCATGATGCTGATCGGGAGTCTCGGCGGGGCCATGGTGCTCTGGTTCGGCACCGCCGAAGTCTTGCAGCACCGTCTTTCCGTGGGCGAACTCGTGATGTTCATCTCGTACCTTGCGCTCTTTTATGTGCCGATCAATCAGATCCACTCCGTCAATCACATGCTGCAGCATGCATTGGCCGCAAGCGAGCGGGTGTTCGAAGTGCTCGATCTCGTTCCGGAGGTCAAGGATCGTCCAGGGGCGCTTGTGCCGGTCGTTCGATTGCGAGGAGAGGTCGGCTTTCATCGCGTCGGGTTTCATTATCGAGCGGATAGGCCGATCTTGACCGACGTCTCAATATCGGTTCGTGCAGGAGAGCGCGTCGCGTTGGTCGGTCCGAGCGGGGCGGGCAAGAGCACCACCCTCAAATTGCTGATGCGGTTTTACGATGTGACGGAGGGGGCTATCACTATTGACGGATGCGATATCCGCGACCTGCCCCTGGCCTTTCTTCGGAGCCAAATCGGGCTGGTGCAACAAGAACCCTTCTTGTTCAATGGCACGGTGAGAGAGAATATTCTCTATGGTGATCTCATGGCTGGCCAGGACGAGATCGAGGCGGCGGCCAAGGTAGCCCGTGCGCATGACTTCATCATGGTCCTTCCGGACGGATACGATACCTGGATTGGGGAGCGCGGGGTCAAGCTGTCCGTCGGGCAACGGCAGCGTGTCTCGATCGCCCGTGTGATTCTGAAGGACCCACCGATCGTCATGTTCGATGAGGCCACGTCGAATATCGACACGGAAACCGAGGTGAAGATTCGTGAGGCGTTGGACGATCTCACGAAAGGGCGGACGACCATCATCATTGCCCATCGCCTCTCCACCATTCATGGCGTCGATCGAATCATTGTCGTGGACCATGGCCGAGTCGTCGAAGAAGGGACCCACGAAAAATTGATAGGGCATGAAGGGGTGTATGCCAGGCTGTACGACGCCCAATTCCAGGTCTAGCGGCAAGATGCTGAAAAATCCCGCCAGCTTCGTTCTCACCTCGAAAGCTTCCTCAACGTAGCCCAGAGGCTACGCCTCCGGTGCTTTCTTCGGCTGCGGCCTTGCTGGCGGCCTTTTTGAGCATCTTGCTAACAGATGCCTGGACGTTGCGGATCGATCTCGTCCATCAGTATACTAAGCCCACTTTTTGAGGAGAGTCGTCCGATGGTGCTGATATATGAAAGCGACCCTTTGGATAACGATGACGCGCGCGGGCGGTTCTATCATGTCTGCCGAGGGCGCATCGATCGGACGGAAATCCAGCTTCCGGCTGATGAGAAGATCTACGAATGTGCCGTGTGCGGGATCGACCTCGAAGCTGAAGACTTTTGGCTGGCGAGGCAGAAGGGGTCGGTGTAGTCCGTCATGGCTGGGAGCACCGGAAGAAAAACAGTGGGCGTATCGCGTGGGCTGATGATGCTCTGCGACACTTGTTATTCCCAGGTCATGGCCGAGAAACTCACCGACGAGAAGAATTTTGTCGCGGATGCCGAGACCCTCTTCGATGCCATCTGCATCGGGTGCACCGACATCAATCGACCCTTGATCGACGACATGGCGGGTAGCGGTGAATGAGGATGTTGAAAAACCCTCTTTTCTCACCCGCCCAACCCTGGCGCGCCGAGACGCGCCTTGCACCAGGCATCATTCTCACTTCGCTCAGATCCTCGACGTAGCCCACTTGGGAAATGAGCTGTCTTGGTAGCTCGGGGTGGGTGGGTGAGGAATGTTACGCTCCGGTCTTCGCTCGCTGCGGCCTTGCTGAACGAGCTTTTTGAACATCCTCCTATATTTTGTCGCGTGGCTATTGACCGAGGACAGGAGAAAAGACAGGGGCCAGACCCCTTAATCTCACCCGTACCATACGTTCCGCCATTCGTTTGCCCACTTCTGCTCGAAAACGGCTCTGACATTCGAACCTTCCAGGAGTTGTTGAGGCATCGCGATGTCAAAACGACAATGATCTATACGCATGTCCTCAACCGCGTGGGCCAGGGAGGCGTCCGCAGTCCGCTGGATTGGATGTGACCCGATGCAAGGACGGGTGTTATGTCGATCCGCATAAGAACCCGTGATAAATGTTTTCGCAGTCGTAACTCTTGAATTGGCAACAGTGATGGCGTATGGTTCACGACCCGTAGTGGCGTGTTATACCGATAGAAATTGGCAGATCCTGCTCTTATGCGGATCGGCCTAAACATCGTTAGCCAGCCATGACCAAGCGTCGCCACCCAGGATGAACTAGTGGCGATCTAACGAATCTAGGTACTGAGCAAGCTATTACAGAGCAGGACACGTTCCTCGGTAAAGGAGGAGTGGAGTAATGCCGAACAGAGCACCTTGATCTCGACCTCCCCCTTCATAAGAGGACATTTCACAGTTCGTTTTCCACTTGAAACACCAAAGATCACACATGAAAGGAGGTGTAGTTGAGATTCTCCGGGAGGCAGAGATGCGGGGCAAACACGAGCAACGGTGATGAGCCCTCGGTATTTGCCAGGGAGGGTCTGGGCTCGAGCAGCGCATCCAATAGTGATGCCGATGGTGAGCCGGCTTCCATCGACGATGGCATGTCGCTTGCGCGGCTCCTGTGCAAATGGTCTAACTTCCAACCAAGGGAAAGGAAACTGAAGATGAAAACTACTTTGAGGGCAATGTTGATCACGGCCACGCTTCTGGCCTCGGCTAGCGGTTCCTTTGCGGGATCGTTCCTGCAAGCCTCGAGCAACGAGGAGCAGCTCGCGAAGGACACCAAACCGAACGTCGTCAGGATGATGATGGACACAGGCGCAGGCATCACCAATAGGACCGGTGTCGCTACAATCCATATCGACGGGATATACTTCTTGATGGCGGCAGCCCAGGTCGGCGGAAAAGCTGCGGGTTCGGTACGACTCTGGATCAAGGTTAACGGCAAGGATGTAGTCAATTCCAACACCGAGCAGGTGATTCCCGACGCGTCCTTCACCGCCGTTCTGGTATCCCAAGGCGTGCAGATGTTGAAGAATGGCGACACGGTCGAAGTGGTCTACTCCGGGTCGGCGCCTGGCCTCGGTTTGATCGTGAAAAAGCCGGAAGGTGAACCCGTGGTGCCGAGCATCATTTTTTCGGCATTCAAGGTCGATTGACCACGGCCACAACGAAGAGGGTTGTGACCCGGAGTGCGGCGGCCTTGGCCGGCCGCACTCCGGGTCGGATGGTAGGACCGCCACCGGCGCCCGGTCGGTGGTAAGGTGGTGAAAGGAATAGCGACTGTCCGGTTGCCGAACGGTGCCCTGCGAAGGGTAGAGCTTCATTGGTATGAGGCTCACAGCACCGGCAAGCGGGACCTTCAAGATCAAGCGGTACTTTAAGAAATTATGAGACACCTAGCCAAATCATTCACCCTCTGCGTGGACAACACCGGGGAAACAAAGGGGACATTCTGAACTTGATCGAACAACAACGCGAGATTTGCAGGAATAAAACCGAATGTCTCTATAAATTCCCCCGCTTTGTCTACTAATTGCCGCGCCATTACCCGTCGCATGAATTTCTATTGCTGAGGAAGAAGGAAGAAAAGTATTTATGAGCCAGATCAGAGTTTTTAGAATGATCGCGTTAGCCGAAGGCTGTTCATTCCTTATCTTGTTATGTATTGCTATGCCGATGAAGTACTTCATCGGCATGCCGGAGGTCGTGAGAGTAGTGGGGTCAATACATGGAGGATTATTTCTGCTCTACGTCAGCCTACTGGCCATGCTGCATTTTAGACAACGATGGTCTGTCATGTTTTCACTCTACGCATTCGTTGCGTCTATTATTCCGTTCGGAACATTTGTGTTGGACAAACAACTTCGGGAGAAAGAAGCAGTCACGAACTGATCAAGAAGGAAAATTCTTTACCGGCAGGTTTTCCCATCGAAGTACTTGCAGCTTGTCTCGCCTGACTTTACTTTCCAGGTTTTTAGCAGGGGCGCTTGCCCGTTCTCTCTCATCTCGACGACGAAATCCACGAGGCCTGATACCGGGAGTTTCTCGATGTGAGGTTTGGCTGCGTCCGGAGCATCGATCCAGAATACGGACCCGAACGTGGAAATCAAGACTCGGTGGTTCTCCGTATCGACTTGAATGACGGGGCTGTAGAAACTTTTGTCTTCGGCAACGCTAGGGGACGCAAGTAGACCGAGTAGGAAGAAACCTGAGAAGACAGTAAGAAGAGCCGTACGCATGTATGACATGACAAGCACTCCTGCTTATGAGGTCAATCAGGAGGCCATTATCGCATTGAGGCCAAGGGGAAACAATTCAGAAAGTGTCGAAGGGGTCTGTCTGGTCTATTCGGTCTGTCTGGTTCATCTGGTTCAACCAGATAGACAAGAGAGACCAGATCAACCAGATAGACCGCATTCAGACTGT
>JAABQN010000150.1 GCA_011391455.1 Nitrospiraceae bacterium | reverse complement strand
GCCGTAGGGTTCGGCCTTGCGGACATCGTAGGCAACACCAGACCCGCGTAAAACCGGCCCGGTACAGCCGAAATTGATCGCGTCTTCGGCTGAGAGCACCGCCACGTTCTTCGTGCGACCGATCCAGATGCGGTTCGCCGCGATGAGCGAATCATACTCCTTGACCTTCTCGGGAAAGATATCGAGGAACGCCTTCATCCGCTGAACCAGCTCAGGGGTGAAATCGCTGTCGACACCCCCGATGCGATAGTAGTTCAGGGTCAGACGGGCTCCGCAGAGTTTCTCAAACATATCCAGCAGCACTTCGCGCTCCCGGAAGGTCCAGAAGAACACGGTCATTGCGCCGACATCGAGCGCCTGCGTGCCGAGCCAAAAGAGGTGGCCGATGATACGTTGCATCTCGGCCACGATGGTCCGGATGTACTCGGCCCGGATCGGCACCGTGATCTCGAGGAGTTTTTCCACGGTGCGCACATACGAGTAATTGTTGGACATGGCGCAGACATAGTCGAGCCGATCCGTGTGCGGAATGATCTGCATATAGGTCAGGCCCTCGGACAATTTCTCGACGCCTCGATGCAGGTAACCGAGGTCCGGCGTGGCTTTCACAATCCGTTCGCCGTCCAGCAGGAGCACGACTCGCAACACGCCGTGGGTGCTCGGATGCTGCGGCCCCATGTTCAGCAACAATTCCTCTTGCCGCTGGGAACTGGGAAGATCGGGCTCGGCACGAAAGAAGTGCTTCTGCTCCTCGGAGACTTCGCTTTTGACGACATCGTCCGGGGCCTCGTCGAATCTCGGAATGAATTCGAACCGGCTGCGCCAACCGCGCCCTTCGGTCGGGAAGTCCTTTCTCAGCGGATAGCCCTCGTCATAATCTTCCGGCATCAGAATGCGCCGGAGATCGGGATGACCGGAAAAGCGAATACCCATCATGTCGTACACTTCCCGCTCCAAAAACTCGGCGCCCTTCCAAATTCCGGTGACCGACGCAATCGTCGGATCGTCCTCCGTAATACGCGCCTTGAGACGTATACGCTGCCGAAGCGGAAGCGAGTGCAAGTGGTAGACGACTTCGAACCGGAGCTGATCTTCGGGATAGTCGACCGAGCAGATATCGGTGAGATGGTCGAATGCCGCCTCCGGCGCATCGTGCAAATAGCGCATAATTTCCAGGAGGCGCCCAGCGGCCACGGAGACAGAGGTCTCGGCACGTGCGGCATCGACACGGCTCGCGAGGATCGCGTCCGGGAACTTCGTCTTCAAAATGTCGAGCAGAGCTTGCATAATTCCAGTTCGCGAGAGGGGCGCGACTTGCGAGAGAAGCGCGATTGGCCAGTCGCGCATGTCCCGCCACTCTCGCTCGTCTCGCGGCCTATCTCACAAAAACTTTCTCCCGCTGAATCTTTTCCTGCAGCTTCAGCAATCCATCGAGCAACGCTTCCGGACGGGGCGGACAGCCCGGCACATAGACATCGACCGGAATAATCTGGTCGACGCCCTGGACCACCGCGTAACTGTTGTAATGGTTGCCTGACGTAGCGCAGGAACCCATGGAAATGACATAGCGCGGTTCCGGCATCTGGTCGTAGATGCGTCGGATGACCGGCGCCATCTTGCGCGTCACAGTACCGGCGATGATCATGAGATCGGCCTGCCGTGGCGAGGCCCGAAAGACCCCGGCGCCGAATCGATCCAGATCGTACCGCGACGACACGCTCGCAATCATTTCGATCGCGCAGCAGGCCAGGCCGAACGTCATCGGCCACAACGCCGACTTCCGAGACCAATTCACGACCGCGTCCAAATTGGTCGTCAGAATATTCGCCTCGAACTGTCTCTCTAAAAAACTCATGTCGCTTCGCTCCAGTTCTGAGTGCTGAGTTCTAAGTTCTGAGTTTCCAAGCGCAACCCATAACTCACAACTCAGAATTCAAAACTCAAAACTGCGCGCTTTCGGCGCGCTAGTCCCACTCCAGCGCCCCCTTCTTCCAGGCGTACCAGAATCCGGCCAGCAGGATGCCGATAAACACGAGCATCTCGATGAGGCCCAGCAGGCCGAGGGACTGAAACCGGACAGCCCAGGGGACCATGAAAATGACCTCGATATCGAAAATCACGAACAGCATCGCGATGATGTAATAGCGCATCGGGAACTGGATGCGCGCGTCGGAAAACAGCGGGCTTCCGCTTTCATAGGGTGTCAGCTTGGCTCGATAGGGGCGACTCGGCCGAATAAACGAGCCGCCGAGCAGCGCAAAGGCGCCGAAGATCAGACCAGCGACGATAAATAAGAGAATCGGTATGTAATTCTCTGGAACGCCTATGCTATCCATGTTTCAACCAGTCAAAAAAGCTGCAAAGTCTGAACGTCTTCAAGTCGAGGGACATGATGACTTTAGGACGTGAGGACATTCGACTCATTTTGCGCCAGCGCCGAGCTGAAGAAGGGTTTGAACTTCAACCCGTCCAGCTCCGGATGATCGATTCCCTTGTGTTGTATCAGCACCTTAAACGTACTGCCCATGCCATTCGGCTTCAGGAGATGAATCGCGGCGTGAAACTCCGGACTCTCAGGTTTTAATACCCCGATCATCTCTTCAACGCCAAGCCCCATGAGGAAACTCATTTGGTTTGTGAACCCCGTCACATGGAGCCCTTGTTTCTCACCGGCAGCGGAGAGATTCGAAAAATCTACGTGCGCGGTCATATCCTGCTCGCCGATACGAATGAAGGGATCGTCGTTCGCCTGCTGCCGGAAATAGCAGAGGAACGTCCCGTCCTTCCGCTCAGGTCTATAGAGATCCTGCGCCGTATGGCCATAGTCGATCGTCACAACAAATCCACGATCCATCCGCCGCGCGACCTGCTCCATCCAGTCCAAAGCCTGGGTATTCACCTCGGTTCGGTAGCCTTCCGGCCAGGCGCGGACGAGTTGTTGTAGATATCGAGCGAGCGCGGACGTCGACAGGGGCTTGAGACAGCTCACAAAGACTCCGTCTCGAACATCCACACAAAGTTCTTTGGTCTGTCCGTCCGTGACCTGAATCCGATGCACCGGAAAGGCATCGATCAATTCATTGCTGAAGAACAAGCCGGTCACGCTCTCCGGGGCCAGTCCGCTAAGGTCTTCCACCCAAGTGACAAGGCCCGGCTTGCTGAGCCAATGAGCCAAGCTCTGGCGCTGCCGTTCCCGCATCACAGGGCTCCGTTCGATGAGTACGTAGCGAACACGCGATGCGAAGTCGCCCTGCTGAGCATGGATCGCCGCCAGACAATCTCGTGCTAATAAGCCTTTGCCTGCTCCCATTTCGACGATTGTGAACGGAGTGGGACCTCCCAATAGTTCATCCATTTGTCTGGCCTGTGCGGCAATCGCACGACCGAGAATTGGATGCACATCGGAGCTGGTATAGAAATCGCCGGACCAGCCGATACGTTCATGGTCCATACCCACCGGGGTACGCATGTAGTAGCCGAATTGAGGATGGTATAGCGCCAGTTCCATGAAGCGGACAAAGGGGATTGGCCCGATTCTGGCGATCTCGGATGAAATGGCAGCGATGAGTTCGGGATGCCCGGTTGTCACAAGCAACTCCTCTTCATTCTCCTTCGCCGAATACCCCGTAGCGTCTGGCGAGGAGCTCCATCCCATCGACAACACAAGAAAAGTGATCCCAATAGCTGAGGATACACCCCACCCGTCCCTCTTGAAGGGTCAATAAAGAGGGCCGAAAGTGGCGTAGATTAGCCTTGAATTTGCTGCTAAGTCAAGGTGAACTCAGGGAGAAATTGCGTTTGAGCAGAGAGGGTTAGGAGGAAAATCGACGGCAAGCTTTATTGTTCAAGCGACCTGACTGCGTTGCTTGCTCGATGCTCCGAGAAGCTGCCTAATGGCCTGATTGAGTTCGGAGATGCCGAAGGGTTTTTGGAGAAAAGTGAGTTGGTCCTTGTGGAACGCCTGAGAGGCTGTTTCGGCTTCAGGACTGCCGGACATCATCACCACCTTGAGGCCGGGACGCTGGACAAGGAGCTCGGAGACCAGTTGATCGCCCATCATGTCCGGCATTTTCCAATCCGTGACCAATGCGTCAATGGTGGAAGGGAATTCCGCTACAACCTTCTTTGCCTGTTGGGCATTACTGGCAGTCAGTACGCAATAGCCTATGCGGGTCAGCTCCATCTCGAATATGATCGTAATAGCCGATTCGTCGTCGACCAGAAGAATCGTGTCTTTCCGCGCACTATTGATGTCAGCGACAGCCCCCATGAAAATCATTCCTCCGCTTCGAATGTGCAGCCAAGCTAAGTCGAATGCCATGCTACCGCAGAAGCCCCGACCGACAAAATGAATGTTGTTATTCTGCCGTCTGGGCACAAAGCTATGGCGCTCGCTCACCGAATGCCGCCATCCTGTTGTTTTTACTTTCTCTCCCCGGCTCGACTGGAAGGGATGCGGGCTAGGTGTTCGACATGCCGTCTGCCAAATCGCAGTGGGTGTTGACGGCCATGCACGACGGCATTGCGACGCTTCGGCGCAGTGTTAGAGTCGTGCGTGGAGAGGTGTGGCACAGTCCATAGCAGTGGAAGTCGCAGCTCCTCGGACTAGCCGGTGAGGGTTGTCATCGACACCAACGTCCTGGTGCTGGCGCACGTTGATTAAACCCCTATCGTCTGTAGATGTCTCTTCTGTGGCCAACACGCAGAATCACGATCTCATCTCCCTCAATGTCAAACACAACACGATAGTCGCCGATACGAAATCGGTATGAACCCAACTCCGATTGCTTGAGGGGTTCGGCATGTTGGAGAGGATCGGATTCGTTGCGAAGGAGAGTCTTGCCGATGCGCTGTTTGATGCTGGTGTCGAGCGCGTCGATATCTCTGATTGCACGGTGGGTGTAGACCAGCCGGTACTTCACTGGCCAAAGACCTGCCCGTGAGATTTCACTTTGCCTGCCTTAAAGTCTCGCCGAGCTTCGCGAATGCTTTGAAGGTACTCGGGGGAAGTCGCGGCGATGAGATCCTCCAAGAACACTTGTCGGGCAGACTTCTTCATGCTCTTAACGGCCCGGATAATCGTTTCCGGACTGACTTCCATTTTGACGGCAGTCGACATCACTCGTCCTCCTTCGTTCGGCTAGCATCCTAAGATCGCTCGCTATTATCTGTGAGGCCTTCGGTGGGGTCAAGCAATGGCGATCACTCACTGAACAGCCGCGATCCTCCCCTCTTCCCTTTCTCTCTCCTGGCTCGGCTGGAAGGGATGTGGACTGAGGTGTTCGACATGGCGTCTGCCAAATCGCAGTGGGTGTTGACGGCCACGCACGACG
>JAABQN010000017.1 GCA_011391455.1 Nitrospiraceae bacterium | reverse complement strand
CATCGAGTTTGTGCAAACGATACCCGCTCGATTCAAACTGAACGGGCGCCAGACAAAATTTATTCTGAAGGAAGCCGTGAGAGGATTAGTTCCCGAAGAGATCATCAACCGGAAAAAACACGGATTTTCCGTTCCAATCGCCACATGGTTCAAGCGTGAATTGAAAGACATGGTGAGCGATATCCTGATGGATGGCACAACCCGATCTCGCGGTCTCTATGATCAACGCGCAGTGAAGAGAATATTCCTGGAGCATCAAGAGGGGAGAAGGGACAATTCCCGCCATCTATGGCAATTGCTTGTTTTGGAATTGTGGTATCGGACATTCATCGATCGTGAACCGGCTATTCATTTTTCCGGAGTCAAGCACCTGCGCCTCACGTCCCTGCCTTCTTCACCATCGGTCGTAAGAGAGGGGCATATCTCGTGAAGAGCGCCCGTCTAAACCGTGTATCTGTCCCGATGAGGCTTGTTGCTGCCAGGGAAGTAGTACGGCCCAGGATACTTCATTTGATCAATAATTTTGATATAGGGGGAACCGAGCGCCAGGCTGTCGAACTATTGAAACGGGTGGATCGTTCACGGTTTGACATCCGTCTGGCCGTTCTGCGCAGCGGAGGAGGGTTTTACGAGGAAATCCGCGGCCTATTCAAGGACGTTCTCGAATTTCCATTTCACACATTCTACGGATCAGGTGCGAGAAGGCAGATCGCCAGGCTGCGGAACATCTTGATAGATGAGGACATCGATATTCTTCATGCGCACGATTTCTATGCAGGAGTAACAGGAGTCCTTGCTACGCGGTTCACATCAACTAAAATCATTATATGCCAACGTCACCTGAAGCTTTCCGACCGGCGAATCCATCATTGGGGACGCTATGTCATGAACAGGCTCGCCGATCGTGTTCTGGTGAATGCTGAGTCTATACGTGACCATGTGATCGCCTCCGGAAGCGCTGTCGCCGATAGAGTCGTGGTGGTCAGAAATGGCATTGATGCGAAAATTGGAACGGCAGATGACGGACGACGGGCGGTTCTCCATGCAAGTCTATGCCAGGAGCTGGGCCTGGGTTCTGAGGCAAGATTTATTGGTGCTGTCGGCAATCTTCGACCGGTGAAAGGCCATCGGTATCTTCTGCGGGCTATGGTCGAGGTTCTCCAGGCGCATCCGAATGTGCACCTGCTCCTTATCGGTGAAGGCCCCCTACGGGAGGAGATTACAGAGGAAGCGAGAACATTGAAAGTTGACTCGAATGTCCATCTTCTGGGCCATCGGACAGATGCAGCTGATCTCATGCCCGCTTTTGAGATGGTGGTGCTGGCTTCCCTCCATGAGGGAATGCCCAATACGGTCATGGAGGCTATGGCGACTCGTGTCGCGGTGGTTGCGACCGCTGTAGGCGGCATTTCTGAACTAATTGCAGACGGAATAACCGGGCATTTGGTTCCCCCTGCGGATGCAGAAAAGCTGGCGGAGAAACTCATCGCAGTGTTGAGCAATGACAGCCATAGGGAAGCCTTGGCAACAAAAGGGCACCGGTTTATCTGTGAGCGGTTTGGAATGGGCAAGATGGTCGCAGCTGTCGAGCAGCTGTATGACGAGTTGCAGGGGCGGATCTCATCTGTCACCAGGTAAGAACGAGATGTCATTGACCAGCAAGAACCGAATCAAGATCTGTCTTCTGGCTCCTTCGCTGGAATTCATAGGCGGCCAATCGCGTCAGGCGGTTCGCTTACGTACTGCGTTTCAAGATGAGGCGTCATTGGATGTAAGTTTTATTCCGCATGATCCCAGGTTGCCGCGACCATTTCTGTGGCTGCAACGGATCAAGTATATCCGTACGGTCATCACGACGCTCCTGTATTGGACTATGTTGGCCTTGCGTCTCCACCGTTATGATCTGATCCATATCTTTTCAGCCTCGTATTATTCCTATCTGCTCTCAGTCGCTCCGGCGATCATTATCGGCAAACTCTATGGAAAAAAAGTCATCCTCAACTATCGTAGTGGAGAGGCGGAGGATCATTTGCAACACTGGCCTCGCACCACTGTTCCAGTCATGAAGATGGCCGACGCGATTGTGGTTCCTTCAGGGTACCTTGTTGATGTCTTTGCTCGGTTCGGACTCTATGCCCGGACGATCTCCAATATCGTGGAGCTTGAGCGGTTCCAATTTCGCGAACGAGCCCCGGTCCGTCCAGTCTTTCTTTGCAGTCGGTCATTGGAACCTCTCTACAACATAGGCTGCGCGCTCCGCGCCTTTCAGCTTATTCAGGAACGCTATCCCCAGGCAAGTCTGACCATAGCGGCTGACGGGTCGCAGCGTCCTGAGTTGGAACAGCTTGCAAAAGACTTACAGGTGCGGGGCGTCGAGTTCATCGGCGCGGTCCCATTCGAACGCATGCCGGAGTTGTATGATGCGTCTGATATTTATTTGAACACAAACAACATCGATAACATGCCGGCGTCCATCCTTGAATGTTTTGCGTCAGGGCTCCTCGTGGTCACAACAGATGCCGGCGGTATTCCCTATATTCTCAGGCACGAGGAATCAGGGCTCATGGTTTCTTGCGGCGACTACAAGGGCGTGGCGGAGAATGCATTGCGCTTGCTGAATGAGCCGCAACTGGCATCTCGTCTTGCTCATAACGCGCGTGGCTCTGTTCGACGATGCACTTCTGGGGCGGTGAGGGAGGCATGGCTCCATCTCTACGAGGAACTCGTGGCCTCCGGAGGATTGGCCGCCGGCGAGCGGGTTGTGAAACCGTCGAAGTCATTGTGAATAGGGTGGGCACAGCAGACAGGGTTCTGTCTTATTAATAGTGATTATGATGATGCGTACTCTTCGATTGCAGAAATTTCTATCAAAAGGTCCACGGGAACTATTTGCGCGCGGGCAGCAAGAGTGGAGTAAGACGCTCGAGTGCTGGCTTGGGCGTGGAAGCGGCGAGCGCCCAGACGCTGAATTCATCGCGTCGGAAATATGCCCTGAATACCGTGACGGCTCCAGTGAATCAATAGCCGGACACGTCATATCTCGGATTAAAAATGACCTGAAATACCAATTATTTAAGACTACTTCCTCAAGTGATGCTGTAACGGCAATTGCCAGGAAACGATTTGGAGATGTGGCGGATCAAATTGTTGAGAAGGCAGACCGGGCTCACCGTGGACACTTTGACTTCCTGGGGTTTCAAGATTTGTCGTTCGGCTCACCGATAAACTGGAGTTGCGACCCCTTGTCTGGGAAAGTGGCTCCTGCAGATCACTGGAGTAGGATTGACTACCTCAACCCTGATTCTGTCGGTGATCAGAAAGTCATCTGGGAGCTCAACCGGCATCAATATCTCGTCACGCTTGGACAGGCCTACTGGCTTACAAGAGACGAGCGATATGCCGAGTCGTTTGTAGACCATGTTTCCTCGTGGATAGATTCCAACCCCCCCAAGACCGGAGTGAACTGGACGAGCAGCCTTGAGCTTGCCTTCCGCCTCATCTCCTGGGTCTGGGCGCTTTCGCTCTTTGCAAAGTCCGACAAAGTGACTCCAAAGTTTGTCTTTAGACTCCTGAAGTCGATCACGGCGCAGGCGGAGCATATTGAGGCCTACCTCTCGTACTATTTCAGCCCCAACACGCACCTCACCGGTGAAGCATTGGGTCTTTTCTATGTCGGCGTTGCATTCCCGGAGCTTCAGCGAGCACAGCACTGGAGAGAGCTTGGGCTGAAAATCCTTATGGAGCAGCTGCCGATCCATGTGAAGGATGATGGAGTCTATTTCGAGCAGGCGTCCTACTATCACCGATATACAACGGATTTCTATCTGCACTGTTACCTGCTTGCGCGCGCTGCCGGCATCGAAGTGCCAAAGTTGCTGGAAAGTCGACTAGCCTTATTGCTCGACCATTTGATGTGGCTTACCAAACCTGACGGCAGTTCCACATTATATGGAGATGACGATGGCGGCCGCCTGCTGCCATTAGGCCCGCGCCGTCCCCATGACTTTCGCGACACCCTCGCGATAGGGGCCGCGGTCTTTGGAAGAGAGGACTGGAAGTATGTTGCGGGAGATGCTCCGCTCGAGCTTCTGTGGCTTCTCGGTCCTGAGGGGCTTGAATCGTACGATAGGTTGGCAGCTAAACCGCCAGGCGCCTTGCATCGGGAATTTTCCACATCTGGATATCACGTCGTGCGGGATGGCTGGTCGAGAGATTCTTCCTATCTGTTTTTCGATTGCGGTCCTCATGGCACGGCGAATTGCGGACATGCGCATTCCGACGCCCTTTCATTTGAGTTTGCCACGGGAAGCAGCAATTGGTTTGTCGATTCAGGCACCTATTCCTACGTGGGCCTGAGTGACAGCCGGAACTCTTATCGTTCCACAGCGGCTCACAATACGGTCACTGTCGATGGATGTTCACAATCAGTGCCTGCAGGGCCATTCTCGTGGGATTTCATTGCGGACGTGAGAGGCAACGGATCGATCGAAACCTCTCAGAGCTATTATGTGGCAGGGGAACATCATGGATTTCGCCGTCTCGCCGATCCCGTGACTCACGCGCGCACGATGATGTTTCGAAAGCCTGCCGATCGATGGCAGAGCCAGTCGCCGTACGTGCTTATTCAGGACCGTTTCGAGGCGCTTGCGCAGCATCAATACGCATTGCATTTTCACTGCGCCCCCGGATGCCTTGTCGAACAGGACGGGGCCGGCGTGAATATAGCCGGACGCGATGGCCGATATCTCTTCCTTTTGCCATTGAAAGTCGAGGAGAACGGGGACTGTTCCCCTATTGCGATTTCTATAGATGAAGGATGGGTGTCGCGCTGTTACGGCCAGCGGGAACCGGCTCCCCGGCTTGTCATCGCCTGCACAGCGCCGGGGCCAGGCGAGGTGGTCACGCTGCTCGTGCCGTTCATGTCCGGTGAGGGCAGTCTGGTGAGAGGAATGCTTGCCGAGGATCTGAAGAAATTGAGCGAGCAAGGCAAGCCGTTGCCGGATCTTCTCCGAAGCCTGTCCGGTTGGTTCGCCAACGTGCTACCGCTTTCGGGGGGTATCGGCTTGCATGAAGGTGTGTCACGATCCTGACAATCGTTTGCGGAGGGGTTGCTGCCTTACGGACCTTGCCGGAGCAGGGTGTCTATCGCTGTGGGCAATCGGACAATACGAGTGCAGAGAGACTGATCGATATGTGTGGTATCTGCGGCATAGTGTTTCCCCTGTCCAGTGGACAGTCCATCGACGAATCGTCGCTGAGGCGGATGCGCGATGCCCTCACTCATCGAGGCCCCGATGACGCTGGGACATTTACGGATTCGCAAGCGGGTCTGGGCCATCGGCGGTTGTCTATTGTCGATGTCGGGGGCGGCCATCAGCCGATGGCCAATGAGGATGGGACTGTCTGGATCGTCTTCAATGGTGAAATTTATAACCATCGTGAGCTCAGGCCGAGTCTGGAACGGCAAGGACATCGGTACAAGACGGCAAGTGACACCGAAACCATTCTGCATTTGTATGAAGAAGAGGGCCTGCTTGGCGTGACCAAGCTGCGGGGGATGTTTGCCTTCGCGATTTGGGATTCGGTGAGGCGAAAACTTCTTCTCGCCCGCGATCGTCTTGGCATCAAGCCATTGTATTACGTTCAGAAAGAGGACGGGACTCTGTGTTTTGCGTCAGAGATCAAAGCGCTGGTTGAAGGACAGGCCGTCACTCCGGAACTCAACTTCGCTGCGCTGAGCGATTATGCCGCTAATCGGTATACGTCAGGCGATCAGACGCTTTTCAACGGGGTTCGCCGATTGCCTCCCGGTCATGTCCTTGAATGGGAGGACGGGAAGTCCACGCTCACGGCCTATTGGGACTTTGATTTCAGCAAGCCGTCACCGATTCAGTCGGAGCGGCAGTATGTGTCGGACTTTGGAGATCTGTTTCGGGAATGTGTCCGCTCGCATCTTATGGCCGATGTCCCGCTTGGGATGTTCTTATCGGGCGGGATCGATTCGAGCGCCATTGTCGCGGTCATGAGCGAATTCGTCAAGGAACCGATCAAGACATTTTCCGTTGCGTTCGCGGAACGGGAGGCAAATGAACTGGAGTATGCCCGGGTGGTGGCCCAGGCGTTCCACACGGATCATCGCGAAATCGTCGTCAGCCCGCAGCAGTTTTTTGAGGCTCTGCCGGCGCTCGTCTATCAGGAGGACGAGCCGATTGCTCATCCTTCTTCGGTTCCGCTGTTCTTCGTCTCGAAGCTGGCCGCTCAGCACGTCAAAGTGGTGCTGACGGGAGAGGGGAGCGATGAATTGCTGGCCGGATATAACAAGTATAGGGTCACGGTCTATAACATGATGTTGGGGAAGCAGTATCAACGCTTCGTCCCGGGACCGATCCGCCGGCTGATCGAGGGCGTGATTCATGACCGGCGCGCTGCCCCTGGGATTTGGAGAGCGCTGTCGCGCACATTCTTGGCGTTGCCGCCTGACTTGCGAAGTCTCTACTTTGACAACTTTGCAGTGTATCCGTCAGCGATGCATGCCGACTTGTTCAGCGATGTCACCAAGGAACGAATGCATGAAACCGATCCCTACCGCATCGCGATGCGTTACCTGGACCGTCCGGATGCGGAGGCATTGCTCGATCGGTTGCTGGCCGTGGATCTCAAAAGCTATCTCCACGAACTGCTGATGAAGCAGGATCAAATGAGTATGGCTGCATCGATCGAGAGTCGCGTCCCATTTCTCGACCACAAACTCGTCGAATTTTCCACGCGCTTGCCGGTCGACATGAAGCTTCGCGGAGCCACGACGAAGCATGTGCTTCGTAAGGCGATGACCGGTGTGCTTCCGGAGCAGATTTTGACGAGAAAGAAAATGGGATTTCCTGTGCCGGTCGGAGACTGGCTCCGGGGAGCGTTCCGCCCGATTGTGGACGAATTCGTGCTGAGCGACCGCGTCCGCGCGCGAGGCCTGTTCAACCACGAGTTTGTGCGGACGCTCGTCGCGCGGCATTACGCGGGAGAAAACCACACGGAGCGGATTTGGATGCTCCTCAACGTCGAGATATGGCTCAGGCGGTTTATCGACGGAGAAGAAGTGTCCCTCGCAGGCCTGTCTGGTAAGGGAGGGTTCTAATGCGGATCTTGTGGCTGAAGACGGAACTGCTCCATCCGGTTGACAAGGGCGGGAAGATTCGCACCTATCAGATGCTCAGGGAGATGAAGCGCCGTCACCATATTACCTATCTGACGCTTGATGAGACGCCCGGCGATCAGTTCTCCCATGAGCAGGCGTCCGAGTATTGTCATGAACTTATCTGTGTGCCGCATCGAATAGAAGACAAATTTACCGCGCGATTCTACGCCGAACTTGCGCAGAACGTCGTCTCTCCGCTTCCATACTTTATTCAGAAGTACCGATCCTCCGCGATGGCTCGGAGAATCGCGTCTGCTCTGTGTGAAATCAAACCGGATCTGCTGGTCTGTGATTTTCTGCAGCCGAGCGTAAACATGCCGGATCGGATGCCCTGTCCGTCGGTGTTGTTTCAGCACAACGTCGAGGCGATGATCTGGCAACGCCACTACGAAGTGCAGGCCAACCCGTTGAAAAAGGCCTATCTCTACAACCAGTGGCGAAAGACGCATCGGTACGAACGCCACGCTTGTGGACGGTTTGACCGCGTGGTGGCGGTTTCAACGGATGACGGCGAGACCATGAAAACGGAATATGGAATTCCTGAAGTGCCGGATATTCCAACGGGAGTGGACACGGCGTATTTCCAGCGGAGTCCAACGGTTTCCCCGGATCCCCATCACCTGGTCTTCACCGGGTCAATGGATTGGCTGCCCAATGAAGATGGCATTCTGTATTTCGTCGAGCAGGTACTGCCTCGTGTCAGACGGGTTCTGCCCGATGTCAGACTGACCATCGTGGGGCGCAATCCTTTTCCCCGCCTGGTCGAGTTAAGCCGCCAAGATCCTGCGGTCACGGTGACCGGGCGAGTCGACGATGTGCGGCCTTACATGGAGCGCGCCGGCGCCTATATCGTTCCGATTCGCATCGGCGGGGGCACGAGGCTCAAAGTGTATGAAGCCATGGCTATGGAGATGCCCGTCGTCTCGACTCGAGTCGGCGCCGAAGGTCTCCCGGTCCTCGATGGCCAACATCTGCTGTTTGCGGATTCTCCGGAAGACTTTGCCTCCGCCGTCATTCGCGTCTTGACGGATGCCCAGCTGGCCCGCGCGTTGGGCGCGCAGGCGGCGGCAACGGTGAGAGAGCGATTCGGTTGGGGCAACGTCGCGACGAAGTTCTCCTTCATTTGTCAGAACGCTCTTCAGGAGTTTGAACAAAAGAAGGGTATGGCAGTGAGCGCACAACGCCGCGACGCCATTGCATAAGCAGTGATCGATCGGGAAGTGATTCAAGGCAGGAGGAACACACATGAAAACGCTCGTCATTTGCCATGATGGTGCTGCATTGGATCAGGAAGGGCTGGCGCGATGGCTGGCGTCGTTTTCAGAACTGGTCGGATTGGTCGTCTTGCGCGAAACAGGCAAGCGGGCGCGCCGCCGCATATCCACGGAAATCAAGCGAGTCGGTCCCCTTCGGTTTCTCGACGTCCTGGCGTTTCGCCTGTACTACCGGCTGTTCCTGGCGAGGCAGGATCGTCGCTGGGAAGAGCAGAAACTTGAAGAATTGCGCGCGATCTATCCGGCGCTGAAAAATGTTCCGGTCTTGATGACGCATTCTCCGAATTCCGAGGAAGCGGAGCGGTTCATAAAGGAACAACGGCCGGACATCATGATCGCCCGGTGCAAGTCGTTGCTGAAAGAAACGATATTTTCGATTCCCACGAAAGGCACGCTCGTGATGCATCCGGGAATCTGTCCTGAATACCGCAATGCGCACGGATGTTTTTGGGCCTTGGCGAACGGCGATCGCAGCAGAGTCGGGATGACGATGCTGAGGATCGACAAGGGTGTGGATACGGGGCCGGTGTTCGGCTACTACCTCTATTCCGGCGACGATAGCCGCGAGTCGCATGTTGTGATTCAACACCGCGTCGTTTTGGATAACTTGGAAGCGATCGGGAAGAAGCTGCATGAAATCTTTCTGGGCGAGACCATTCCTATCGATACGAAAGGCCGGAAGTCGTCGACGTGGGGACAGCCCTGGTTGACCAAGTACCTGGCATGGAAGTTGAGGGCGCGGCGTGGCTAGGACGCAAGCAGTTTCGCTCATGTATCACGACGTCGTCGATGGACTGGAGCATCAGCGCAGCGGTTTCCCATCGACAGACGCCGCCATCTACAAATTGGAGCCTGTCGAGTTTGTCGAACACATGAAAGCCATCTCCCTGGTGCTACGGGGAAAGCCGGATAATGCGCTATCGCTTAATCCGGCGGAGCGGCGCGCCTCGTTTTTTCTTACGTTCGATGATGGAGGCGTGAGCGCCTATTCTCATGTGGCTGACCAACTCGATCGTCTAGGCTGGGTCGGGCATTTTTTTGTCAGTACCGGTTATATGGGCCAGCCGTCCTTTTTGAGCGGACACCAGATTCGCGAGTTGGTTCGCCGGGGCCATGTCGTCGGGTCTCATTCGCATACGCATCCGCTGAGGATGGCGAGCTGCTCTCCAGAGGAGTTGCGGACGGAATGGCAAACGAGTGTGGACATTATTTCCGAGATCATTGGAGCGCGTGTGAGGGTCGCATCGGTTCCCGGAGGATACTATTCACGAAGGGTCGCCGAAGCTGCTTCGCTGGCCGGCATTGAAGTGTTGTTCAATTCGGAGCCGACGACCACTGTTCAGCGAGTGGCCGGCTGCATGGTTCTTGGGAGGTACGGAATTCAGCGCCAGACTTCCCCTGGTGTGGCGGCATCGCTTGCTGCCGGCCAAGGCCTCTCACGCATACGGCAAGGTGTTCTATGGAATATCAAGAAATGTCTTAAACGTATCGGGGGTGGGCACTATCTGGCCGTCAGGAAGATCATGATCGACAAGATGAGGGCATCCCACCACGTTCGTGAACAGTGAGAAGAGTTGTAATGTTTTGTAAGACTGCGGGATGCGTGATATCAATATTCCAGGTGTCGCTTTTCTATGGATAAGGAGAGGGTGAGATGAAGATCAGTATTTTCGGCTTGGGGTATGTCGGGTGTGTCTCTGCTGCCTGCTTTGCAGATAAGGGCCACGAGGTGATCGGCGTTGATGTCAACCAGGTGAAGACTGACATCATCAACCAGGGCCGCTGTCCGATTGTCGAGCCTGGGGTGGAGGGGATCATTGAGAAAGCCGTCAAGGATAATCGGCTGCGCGCCACGACAGACGCCACGGAAGCCGTTCATGCTACGGATATTACACTCATCTGCGTCGGCACACCCGGTCACCACAACGGCAGTCTCGACCTCGCCCATATCAAAGGGGTGTGCAAGCAGATTGGCTCGGCGCTTGAAACGAAGCAGCGGTACCATATCGTCGCGGTCAGAAGCACGATGCTTCCCGGCACGATTGCTGAAACGGTCATCCCGGCGCTTGAGGTATTTTCCGGCAAGAAAAACGGGCGCGACTTCGGTGTTGCAATCAATCCGGAGTTCTTGCGAGAGGGTACATCGATCTACGACTTCAACAATCCACCCTTCACGCTCATAGGGGCGGATGATGAAGAATCGGCCGAATTGCTGAAGAAACTGTACTCGCACTTGCCTGCTCCTGTCATTGTCGTTCGCGTCAAGGAAGCGGAGATGGTGAAGTACGCGTGCAATTGTTTCCATGGATTGAAAGTGGCGTTCGCAAACGAGATCGGGACGATCTGCAAAGCCTTAAGCGTTGACAGCCATCGCGTGATGGAAGTGTTTTGCCAAGACACAAAGCTCAATTTGTCTCCCTACTATCTCAAACCCGGCTTTGCATTCGGCGGATCATGTCTGCCGAAAGATATCCGCGCCATCACCTATAAGGCGAAGGGGCTTGATGCTGAGGTGCCGATGTTGAACGCGATTCTTGCCAGCAACCGGCAGCACATTGACCGTGCCGTCGACATGGTGCTGCGGACAGGAAAGAAAGAGGTGGCGGTCCTGGGATTGAGTTTTAAGCCCGGTACTGACGACCTGCGTGAGAGCCCGATGGTGACGATGATTGAAACGTTGATCGGAAAAGGATTGAAGCTCAGTATCTATGACAAGGAAGTCGAACTTGCGAAGATATTTGGAGCCAATAAAGAATATATCGAGCGGGAAATCCCCCACATATCCTCTCTCATGAAGAAAGACTTGTCTGAGGCTGTCGAGAAGGCGCAAGTGGTCGTCGTCACGAAAAAGTCCGATGAATTCAAAGATGTGGCGAAGTATGCGACAAATGGTCGAATCATTATCGACTTAGTCAGGGTTTTTGATCAGGTGAATCTGCCGTTAAATTATCAAGGCATCTGCTGGTAGCTCTCAAGACGTATCGCTCGCCACTCGCGCGTGACCATGGATGTAGTCCGTGGTCACGCATTGGTCGCTCACCAAAGACGTATTGGCCCACCCCATATTTCAATCGGCTCTAGGTTAGAAGCCCCCCAATTGGTGGGGAGATAGCGCCTATGAGGTAGGTACGCCGCAGTTGGTTGCATGTTACATTTTCTTGAGATCAGCAGTGGCATGTAAGTAGCCATGGCTGCTCAATGAGCAATGACAGCCATAAGGCCTCTTACATATCCCCGCGTGGTATAGCCCAAGCGAGAGCCTGTACAGGCAATTTTCATAGAGACGCCGCTTATCGGCGTTGTCGGACGCTATTGATGCAATAGGCGCCAAACCGCCTACAGCAATTGGGGCCTTCAACAGTGCGCTCTGGAGGGGTCTTGCAGGAACAAATCGCAATCGTTGCTTCCGAGCAAGGGGGCGCAGCCACATGTTCGTCTTCCCCCACTGCGGAACAGGTTGCCGAAGGACAAGCCTTGTTCAATACACAGGGGGCGGACTTGACCCAAGCACCCAACAGGGTAACAGCAACGGTTCTCACCCGTGAGAATGACTTCGATGCCATTGGCGGAGAATGGGATGAACTGGTCTCTTCTAGTTGTCAGCAGGGGGTGTTTTTCTTGCGGTGGCATTGGAATCGCGTGTGGTGGCGAATGTACGCCCCACAAGGCAGCGAGTTGTTTTTGATCGCTTGTCGAGACCGGAGCGGCCAGTTGGTCGGGCTGGCGCCCCTCTATCGGCATAATCGGTCACTCAAGGGCTTGGTCAAGGTTCAAGAGATCTGTTTCATCGGAACTGGCACTGAACTGAAAACGAGCGAACATCTCGACATCATCGCCCGAAGCGGATATCAGCACCATGTCGGACAAGTGGTTGCGGCCTGTATTCAGCAGCAACCAGGATGGCAGCGTGTCTGGCTGTGGGGGATTCATGCCAGTTCACCTGTGCTGCCTCATTTCACGAAGGCGCTTGGTGATACCGCTACGACAAGCTCCTGTGACCGGCTTCCTTACGTGGCGACTCGCACGGACTGGGCAACCGTCAAACTGGGATTCGGGTCTAACTTACGGACAAACATCGATCGATATATCAGGCGGATTCAGAAAGATTATAAGTGCGAATTCTATCGTGTTCGCACCATGGAGCAACTGGACGAATTCATGGACGCGTTCGTCCAATTGCACCAGGAGCGGTGGCAATCCAAAGGGGAACTCGGGTCATTTGCGTACCCCAACTTCAAAGAATTCATGCAGGAGACGGTGCGTGACTCCTTCCGCTGCGGCAGAGCCAGGCTTTGGATGCTCTTCCTGGACGGGCAGTGTGTTGCGGCGCTGCAGGCGTTTGTAGACCGCGGCGTGGCGCATTATTTTCAAGGCGGGTTCAAAAGCGGATATGAAAAGCATCACCTCGGGAGTGTGATGCTTGCGTTTGCGCTACAGGATTGTGTGCAGGCCGATGACGTGGACGAGTTTGATTATATGGGCGGTGGCAGCACGTACAAAGATCATTGGACAAAAACAAGTCATGAGTCAATCGAGTTAGAAGTACTCCGGACCGGATTCCGTCCAAAGTTGTATGCGGCAGTCAGATATATCGAGCCAGGCGTTGCGTCCATCTATAGGCGAGTTATTCCGCAGATCGTCAGAGAAAAAATACGAAAATCCCTTGGCGCCGTGTAGTTCAAGTCCACGAAGTCCCATACTGTTGCGGGAGAGCAAATGGGCTGTCATGTACAAAGCCTGGATCAGGATGCAACCTCGCGTTGTGGATCACTGCTCAGCAGAATGTATCGCTATATTCTGAGAGGTGGGGAAGGCGGCGGTGTCCAGAGGTCAAAGCAGGGCCGCACGTTCGAACTCGCCTACGTGATCCTCGTGAACGACGAAGTTCATAACTACATGAGCAAGTTGGAAATAGATCTCATGAAACAGTATGGCGCGCACGATGGGCTCAAGGCGCCCCCCCACATCACGCTCAAACTGGGGTTTCATGTGACAGATCTCGAGCCCTTTGAGCGGTATTTCGACAAGCTTGTAAACGAAATCGAGCCCTTTGAGATCTGCGTGAAGAACTTCGGGTTTTTCGATGAGGCGGGGATCGTCTACATGGACGTCGTCCATACTCCGGAACTCGATAGTCTGAGGCGGCGAATCGTTCACGACCTTTCAATGCAGCATGGCATCACGCCCAATGCTCTGGAAGGTGACCGATATCACTTTCACGCGACATTGGCGTACTTGTCGAAGAATGATTTTTCGCGAGCCCGACGAGAATTTGAACATGTACAGATTGAACGCCGGTTTGTGATGAACACGTTGGGATTGATTTGCCATACAGGAGATGGATGGATCACCTACAAGCGAGCAAGATTAACGCAAGCCCCGGCATAGTCTGGGGGTGTATTCGGGTATGAGTGGCGCAAGGGGTAGAAATTTCTATGGGCACGCAAGGCGATTACAGCCCTCAATCTTTGGAAAAGCTGCAGTTCCGGCGGCAGTTTTTCTTGGGGCCTGAATTTATCACAGGGTTTCCCGCTTGGACCAGAATACAGGTCGGGACTGACCATTGTCTCACCGTTCATCCCGATCTGGAGCTCTATCAGGCGACGAACAAAAACAAGTCGATAACCTTGCTGGGCTTTATTCTAGATCCGAATAATCCTGAAGCCGGTAATGCCGATGTCGTAGAGGCCCTGATACGTAAATTCGACAGGTGCGATGATTTCTGGAAGTACACCGGCGAGTTCGGTGGCCGCTGGATCCTCATTGTGAACGATGGCCAGGACATTATCCTATTTCAGGATGCCGCGGGCTTACGAAGCCTGTACTACTCGCAGCCCTCCCCGTCGAAGCAGACCTATTGCGCCTCTCAGCCAGGCCTGATTGCAAAGACGTTGAATCTGGCCATGGACAAGGAAGCGTTGGGGTATGTCAACTCGCGTGAGCCCTACGATTATGAAGTGTATTGGCTGCCGGGCGACGCGACAATGTATGCAGACATCAAAGCGTTGCTCCCGAACCATTATGTGAATCTGCGCACTGGACAATCGCAACGATTTTGGCCTGACGCGGATGTGAAAGGCCTGTCACGCCAAGAAGCGGTGGCGGAGAGTTCCCGGCTGTTGCACGGATTGATGCTGAGCGCCAGGCGGAGGTTCGACTTGGCCTTGTCACTTACCGCCGGATGGGACAGCCGGGTGATGCTGGCCCTCAGCCGGGATATGGTTCGTGATCTGTATTGCTTTACCTTGACCTATCCGCACACCGAGAACACCAGAGACGTGACGATTCCTGCTGCATTGCTCAAGAAGCTCGGGCTGAAGCATTCCCTCATACAGTATCCCAAGCAGGTGAATGCCGAATACAAGGCTGTCTATCAAACAAGCACCGACGCCGCGACTACGGCTTATTGCGCCGACGCACAAGCCATGCATGATTGCTATCCCCAAAACCGGGTCTGCATCACAGGCGATGTCGCCGAAATTTTCAAATGCTACTATCGGTTTGCGAAACCCAAGGGGGCCGACGTCTCCGCTGACGATTTGGCGCAGCTGTGCGGAATTGGAACACACCCTTTTCTCATCAACGCCTTCGAGCGATGGCTGTCAACCGCTGAACCGCACAATGTTCATTTGCTGGATCTGTTCTGCTGGGAGCAGATAGCAGGAAGAAAACAGGCGCTGATTCGGGCGCAGTACGACATTGCGCACGAGTCCTTTTCTCCGTTCAATTGCAGAAGTCTTCTCGTCACGATGCTCTCCGCAGATGAGGATTACAGACGACCGCCGGAGTATAAGATTCTCACGGAGCTGATGCAGCAGCTTTGGCCGGAGGTGTTAAGCGTGCCGATAAACCCTCCGGAAAAGATACGCATGAAAAACTTTCTCATCCCCATGCTCCAAAAGCTGCGTGTGTATGAATTGGTTCCTGACTCCGCAAAGAGCCTGGGTAGACGCATATTGAAGTGATCGGCCTCTCTTCGAGGCAGAGTCCATTCGGTGTGAAATAAGGAGTTACTTTGGCTGGCTTCATTAAGCGACAACTGTATCCTGTTTTCTCGAAGTTCTTTTCACATGCCACCCTGGTGGAAGGGCGGTTGAAGGGGACTGAGCTTTCCCTCAGATGTCTCTTTGTCGACAACTCCAGCTTTGCCGGCAACCTCATGGCGCGCATGTATGAGACACCTCCGGTTGTTCTTCAACGGCGGCGTATCTGGATTCCCGCGTTGAAAAAACTGATTCTTGCGAAGACGGATAACATCGATCTTTGTGTAGCCGTCCTTCCGACAGCCTATGAGTCGACTTTTCAAGGATTGTACGATTACAAATGCACGGAAGCCGTCCGGCAGGTGATCGATACGTCAGGCTCATGGGAAGATATTAAAAGCGGATTTTCCGCGACAAAGCGTAAGAAGACCAATCGATTTTCAGAAAGATACGGCCTCGGGTCTCGGGTGTCCGAAGACTTGAAAGAATTCGATTTTTTCTACCACCGCATGTTCGTGCCTCATATCAAGAAGCGGTTCGGAGAGCTGTCGGTCATCGACTCCTATGACGACATGAAGGAGTTCTTCCTGAAGGGGCGGCTGTTGTTTATTACCAAGGACAGTGAGGTGGTTGCGGGGGCGCTGTCCCACGTGGAGGATGGGACCCTGGTCTTTCGCCGAACCGGCGTGCTGGACGGGGACGAAACGCACATTGAGGGAGGCGCCCAGCTCGCCTTGTATTATTTCCAAATCAAATACGCCAATGAGCACAACCTCCGCGCAGTCGACAGCATGCTGAGCGCCCCATTTCTCAATGACGGTGTGTATAAAAATAAGAGAGAATGGGGGGCAACTGTGCTCCCCGATAAGGAGTCTTGCACGTGGGTCTATTTCTTTCATGCCGCCCCTTCCGAAAAGATCGCGCACTTTTTTGAGATCAACCCCACAATTGTCCATTCCGACAAGGGCTTGAAGGGGGTCATCGGAATTTCAGGCGCAATGGATATGCCAATTGGGTCGATCAATGACATCATCCATCGATATCAAGCCAGGGGTATTGAAGGGTTTACCGTCGTGACCAGCACCGGGGCAGTGAGCGCTTCATAGGTAGACGCCGAAAAGTTTTGAATAGACAGCACTTTCTCGCCACAGGAGGAACCATGTTGATTCAGAATGCCTTACGTTGGGGATTACGCACGGCAAGGTCTGTTAAGGCAAAGGCTATGTCGAGCAAAAGTCTCTCCAGCCTGTTCTATGATTTTGATAATGTCGGGGAGTTCAGCAACTTATTCGAGCATGAGAAGATGCTGGCAGACTCTGTCCGCGTCGATACCTATGCGGCGGCAATCAGCCGGCACATAAAGCCGGGCGATGTCGTCATCGATCTTGGGACAGGCACGGGAATATTGGCCATCCTTGCCGCTCGCCAGGGAGCGAAAGTCTATGCCATCGACCACTCGGAATTTATCCATGTCGCGGAGCAGATCGCCAAGCATAACGGCATCGACAATATCCAGTTTCTGAAAATGAACAGCCGGGATTTCGTCTGTCCGGAAAAGGCTGACTACATACTCCATGAACAAATTGGCGACGATCTGTTCGATGAGAACATGATCGTCAACCTGCTGGACCTCAAACAGCGTGCGTTGAAGGACAACGGCGCAATCTTCCCGGGGCGCTTCGAGTTGTTCCTGGAACCGGTGGCCTTGAAGAATGATTACCGTGTTCCCTTCATTTGGGAGACGCCGGTGCATGGGATCGATTATGGATTTCTGCGCAACCACCCGGACGTAGAAAAATATAAACGGGCAAATTATGTGAGCCGTTATATCGACAAGTCTGCTTTTGATTACTTCTTGTCAGAGCCTGAACCTATCCTTTCAGTCGACTTGAACAAGATGAGTGGAACAGATTCGATCGCAACCAGGTTCTCTGCCTCCCGGCTGGTTACCC
>JAABQN010000149.1 GCA_011391455.1 Nitrospiraceae bacterium | reverse complement strand
GAGGACGGATTGCATACCTATCTCTCGATCAAATTCCCGCTGTGTGACCATGCCGGAAAACCTTACGCAACCTGCGGTATTTCTACCGATATTACCGAGCGCAAGCGGATGGACACAGCCCTCCGAACTTCGCAGGAACACCTACGGCAGACTCTCCAGGCCTCCAACACGGGACTGTGGGATTGGAACACGGAGACGAACGATGTCTGGCTCTCCAGAGAATGGAAACTCCAGCTTGGGTACGAGGAAGCAGACCTGAGGAATGCCTTCGAGTCATGGGAGACGCGTCTGCATCCCGACGACCATGACCAGGCCATTGCGTACGTCTGGACCTATCTGGCACACCCTGTTGGCAAATACCAACAGGAATTCCGCCTGCGGCACAAGGATGGGACTTACCGGTGGATCGAGGCCCGGGCCTCGTTTGTCATTGAGCCGGATGGGCGACGACTTCGTCTCTTGGGATCGCACACAGACATCACCGAGCGCAAGTCCGTCGAACGCAACCTCCGCTCTCTCACGGAACAACTTCATCTTGCACTAACCCAGACAAAGGCAAGCACGTGGAATTGGGATCTTCAAACCGATCACATTTATTGGTCCTCGCAGGTCGATAGAATTCTCGGCCTCTCGGACGGAGCGCGGCCCCGCACGCAGATCGACTGGCTGGCGCTCGTGTATCGGGAGGATCGGGATTCGATGGCGCACGCGATGCGGCAGGCAATGGATCAAGTGAGCGCCGACGTGACGTTTGAGCACCGTGTCCTAAGACAGGACGGCAGCGTCCAGTGGTTGATCTGGGCGGGTGAGATTATTCGAGATCGCAAGGGAAAAGCGTTGCATATATTAGGGACGGTCCGAGCCGCAGACGGCGGCAGGTGAAGAGGTTCTGAGTTCTGAGTTCTGGGTTCTGAGTTGGCAGTCAGGGAAAGAATGTGGAATGAGGAATGAATTGACCGGAAACGCTGACAGAAGAGTCTTGAGTTTAGTGCCAAATAACTCAGAACTCAGAACTTAGAACTCAGAACTTGGCGCAGCCGGTGACTCAGAACTCCCTCGCGCCATGGGACCATACGTCTTAGGATGATGAAAACGATTGGCCACATAAACAGGCTCTTCCGCGCATGGCGTACCTTAGCCGCCTGGGCCGTGCTGGGGCTCGCCTGGTTGCTCGGCCTCTGCACCCTCTGTGTGCCGGAAGCCGCCGCGATGGACATTGCCATCCTGCAGTCTTCCGACATTGCGGCCTATCGCGAGGCTATTGCAGGCTTGAAGGCTACGGGTCCGATTGGAGCGACCTATACCGAGTACGACGCGCAAGGCGATCTAGAGGCTGGGAAAAAACTCGCGCGCAAGCTGCGGGCATCGAATGCGTCACTGGTCGTCGCCGTGGGGCTCAAAGCCGCATTGGCAGCGAAAGTAGAAATCGTGGATGTCCCGATCGTGTATCTCATGGTCCAGGATCCGTTGAAACATCAACTCACAGCCGCCAACATGACCGGCACGCTCCTGGAGGTTCCCCTCGACCGACAGTTCAAAATAATGCGGATGTTCCTGCCGACCCTGCACCGGCTCGGCACTCTCTACGATCCTGCTAAAACCTCCGTTCGGGTAAAGGAAGCTGAGCGGCAAGCCACGATCTTTGACTGTCGATTGAAGGGATTTCCCGTCGAGAGTGAAAAGGACGTGCCCCCGCAATTGCGCGCGATGCTCGAGGAGGTTGAAGCCTTATGGCTCATACCGGATTCAACAGTATTGACGAACGAGTCCGTACAATTCATTCTTGATTCAGCGCTCGCACGTCAGGTACCCGTGATCGGGTTCTCACCGGAGTTCACACGCATGGGAGCGCTGCTCAGCATGTCCGTCAACTACGGCGATGTCGGCAGGGAAACCGGACTGCTCGTGAAACACATTCTCGACGGAGCAGGGCTGCTCCCGCTCGACCCCCTGCCGATCGAGCGGCTCAAGATTACCGTCAATCTCAAGACCGCGAAGTTCCTGGGCATCACGTTCTCAAAGGAGCTGACGAGTCTCATCGATGAAACCTATTAATGCGGACAGGCCATTGAATACACCTGACCAGCCGGAGAAACCCGGGGATCCCACCCCGTTACGCCCGAGTCATTTCCTCGGCCTGCGCGCAAAGTTCATGCTGTTTTTCAGCCTCATTCTCACCCTCACCTGTTCGGCCTTGAGCGTGTACTACATCGAAGCGCGGCGAGAGGCGATGACCAAGGGCCTCCAGCAGCTGGGAACGATTCTCCTCACGAGCGTCGCAGGCAATGAACACTTCCGCTATGCAGGCCTGGTGGCGGAAGATCACGACACGCTCCAACAATTCATTGACAGCCTCGTGGCTGTCCAGGAAGTGGTGTATGTGGTCATCACCCGTCCGGACGGAACCGTGCTCGCCCAACACACGAAGGGGACAGGCTTGTCTTCTGCAGGACTTGGCCGGCCCGTGGAGAATCCTCTGTACCCGGACGGTCAGATTGCAAAGCGGCTCTTCCAATCGCCGGATACGACTCCTCTGATCACACGTTTCTCCCTCACCCCCAAAACAGGAACCCCATTTGTGTGGGAGGAACTCGTCTACGACTTTGCCATGCCGGTACGGCGAACGGCAAAAACAAGCACCTCGCTCCCTCCATTCTCTATTCAGCTGGATGAAGGAAGCACCAACTCATCACCGACTCAGCCGGAACTCGTGGCCGCGGTCGTCCAAATAGGGTTGACCGACGCATACCTGAAACACGAGCTCGAAGCGATGATCAGAAATATTCTTTTCATCACCGCCTGCATCATCGGCCTAGGCATGCTCGGCGCCCACCTGCTCACCTCCCGTATCACGAAGCCGCTGAGAAGCCTTGCCGCTGTGGCACAGCAAGTGGCTGAGGGCCATACACCTATGCCCCTCACACCATCTACCCGCGACGAAGTCGGCCAACTGACTGACACGTTTACCCTGATGACCTCCTCACTACAGGAAAGGAATGTCGCCATTTCAGCAAACATGGCGACCATCAAACACCAAGTCGCTCAATTGACCACCGTACATCAAGTCAGTGCGGCCATCGCCAAGACCCTGGACCTGAACCTGATTCTTAACACCGTCCTGCAGCTCCTGATCAACAACCTGGGTTTTACACGGATGTTTGTGATACTGCGACATCGCGAACGAGACGGGGCCTATGTGGCCCAAATCGTCGGGGTCGCGCCGGACATTGCGGAGGCCGCTCACCTGCTTGATCTGCAAATCCAGGACGATGGCGGCCTCCAAGCCGACCTGCTGATTCATGGCAAATCCTTGCTCGTCTCAAGCCTTGAAGCCGTGGCCGATCGCGTACAATCACCGATGCTGGAGTTGGCTCGCCGGGCCGGAGTGACGTCCTTCGTCGCGGTGCCGCTCCAGAGTCAGAAACAGACGCTGGGATACATCGCCGGTGACCGGGGCACACAGCCCTGCACGGACGAAGATCTCTATATGCTGACGACGATCGCAGGCCACGTCGCCTCGGCCATCGACAATGCCAGAGCCTATGCCCACCTCGAAGGACTCATGCTGCACCTCGAACAGCGTATTGCAGAGCGCACGAAGGAATTGACCATCGCCAATGAGCGGCTTCAGGAACACGATCGGCAGCGGTCGCTGTTTCTCTCTGTCGCCTCCCATGAATTGCGCACTCCCATGACCGTGATTCGCAGTTTTGCAGACAATATGCGCGACGGTATTGCGGGGCCGGTGAGCGAACAACAACATACCTACCTGACTCGTATCGGACATAATCTGAGCCGGCTCACCAGAATCATCAATCAATTACTCGACTGGTCGCGCCTTGACAGCAACCGTGCCGTGCTCTGCCTCACACCGGTCTGCATTGAAACCACCGCGCACCGAGTCGCTGAGAGTTTGCGCCCCGTGGCGGCTGAGAAAACGATTACCCTCGAGATCGTGCATGCGGAAGGGCTTCCGGCAATCCAGGGTGACAGCGATAAACTGGAACAGATTTTCTGGAATCTCATCGGCAACGCGATCAAGTTTACGCCGCCGGGCGGCCGCGTCACCGTCGGTTTCCAGATGACTCCCGACGGCTTTATTCAAACCTCAGTTGCCGACACCGGCTGCGGCATCGACCCGGACCACCTGGGATCAGTCTTCCAGGAGTTTTCCAAAGTGCCATCTGCAAACCCCTCCGCGCAGGGAGCTCAGCTTGGGCTGTTCATCACCAAGAGCCTGGTGACCATGCATCGAGGCACTATCTGGCTGGAAAGCGTGCCCGGAGCCGGCAGTCGCTTTTACTTCACCCTGCCGGTCGCGCCCTAAGGAGTTCTGAGTCACTGGGAAGTTCTGAGTTTTGAGTTTTGAGTTCTGAGTTGGGAGTTAGTTCCGGATAACTCAGAACTCAGAACTCAGAACTTATAACTCAGAACTCGGCGAAGCCGGTGACTCAGAACTGAGGACTTCCCGAGGAGTATATTTTCCTATGTGGATATTCTACAATTTCAACCTTCAGCCTGAACCCCTGAGCCCCTGAACCCCTGGGTCCACCATGCGCGCCAAAATCCTACTCGTCGACGATGACCGCGATATTCTTCTCGGACTCGAGAATCGGATCGCCTGGATGGGACATGAGCCAGTCACAACCGACAACGGAAAAGACGCGCTGCGCCTGCTTGAACAAGGAGAATTCGATCTCGCGCTCCTGGACTTGGAACTGCCTGGTCTGTCCGGTCTGGAAGTCCTGGAGCGGGTGAAAGGCGCCTCCCCAACTTACCCCACACCGCACATCATCATCCTCACCGCATTCGGCACCATCGAGCGCGCTGTGCAAGCCATGCAGCTTGGCGCGTTTGATTTCCTGACGAAACCGTTCAGCGCCGATCACCTGACCGTCGTGATCAACAAAGCCCTGGCTTCTGTGGCGCTACACCAGCAGGTCGACGTCCTCCGTCAGGAAATCGACAATCGCTACGATCACCTTGTGGGGGCCAACGCCAAGATGGCCACGCAAATCACCATCGCCAAACAAGCGGCGCAGACCGACGTGACCGTCATCCTGTTCGGTGAAACCGGTACGGGAAAGGAAGTCGTGGCCCGCGCCATTCATCGTTGGAGTCCACGCCGGTTGAAACCTTTCGTCGCAGTCAATTGTGCGGCACTCCCGGAAAACTTGCTCGAGAACGAGCTGTTCGGCCATGAGAAGGGCTCCTTCACCGGAGCGGTCAAACGGGAACCAGGCAAGATTGAAATCGCAGAAGGGGGAACGGTGTTTCTTGATGAAATCGGGGATATGCCACTCCCGCTACAAACCCGTCTGCTGCGGGTCATCCAGG
>JAABQN010000148.1 GCA_011391455.1 Nitrospiraceae bacterium | reverse complement strand
GTGATGCCTGATCAGCAAGAGGGCGGCATGGGAGCGATCATGAACGTTGCCGGCGTCGGTATCATCAAGACGACCAAGCGCCTCGACAGCGCCAAGCTGCTTGTAGAATTCTTAGTGGCTCAAGCGGGGCAGAAGCTATTTGCAGATCTCGACAAGGAGTATCCTCTCCACCAGGACGTGAAGGCAGACCCGGCGCTGGTAGACCGAAAGAGTTTTCGCGCGGCGCTGGTCCCCCTCTCCAAACTCGCCGAACTGCGCGAGCCGACGCTCACCCTGATCGAACAAGTGGGTCTCCGGTAACTCGAAGGGACCCTCGTGAGCACAATTCGCCACCAGCTTGTTTCGCCGCTGCAGCTCTTTGCTTTGGCGACTGCCGGAATAATTCTGCTGCCGCTCGGCTATGTCACCGCACAAGCCCTCTCGGCCGACCCAGTCATCTGGAGCCGGTTGTGGACGACTCGCATTCCCGAGCTGCTGTTCAATACCGTCTCGCTGGCCGGCAGCGTATCGGTCATCACGCTGGTTCTGGGCGTCTCGACTGCCTGGCTGGTTACGCGTGTGGAGTTTCCCGGTCGCCGACTGTGGGAGGGGGCCTTGGTTCTTCCATTGGCGATGCCGACCTATGTGCTGGCTTATGTCTACTCCTACCTATTGGGATTTGGCGGCCCTGTCGAGCATCTCTGGCAACTTATGGCCGGACCCCAGGCAAGGATCTTTTCGCCCCATAGCTTTTTGGGCGCAACAATCGTCATGGCATTGGATACGTTTCCCTTCGTCTATCTCCTGAGCCGCAGCGCCCTCCTCAGCATGAATGTGTCGTTCGAGGAGGTGGCGCGGGCCAGCGGTGTCTCCCGTCTCTCAACCCTCTGGCGCGTGACGCTGCCGCTGATGCGCCCCTCAATTGCCGCCGGGGTTGCGCTCGTCATCCTGTACGTCGTGTCGGACTTCGGCGCAGTGTCACTGCTTCGCTATCAGACACTCACCTACGCCGTGTTTCAACAAATGACCGGACGATCCGACAATACCGCGGCAAGCATCTTGAGCCTCCTCCTGGTCGTGCTCGCACTGATTTTTCTCATTACTGAACGGTGGTTCCGACAACGAAGCCGGTTCTATCAAACCACCGGCCGCTACCGGGCTCCTCAACGACGCCAATATGGCTGGCTCGGCACCGTTGCCGTCACCGGATACCTCGGGCTCATCGTCGGTGCCGCCTTTGCACTCCCGGCTGTGCTCTTGATTCAATGGAGCCTGTCACCCGAGGCGCAGGCCACGATCGACAGCCGGTTCTTCGGGTTTATCTGGAACAGCAGCATCCTGGCAGCCAGCGCCGCCACAGGTGGCGTATTGATCGGCTTGCCGTTGGCCTACCTTGCCAGCCGCCGCCCGACCATACTGAACCTGGGTTGCCTGCAAGCTGCCTATGCCGGCTATGTGCTTCCGGGACCGGTGGCGGCACTGGCCGTCCTCGTGCTCTTCACTAAACTGGCCCCAGTGGCCTATGGTTCAGTGCTGATCCTCATCGTAGCCTACGTGATCCATTTTCTCCCGGCCGGGCTTCAATCCCTGGAACCGGCGTTGCAACACATGTCGCCGAATCTTGAAGAGGTCGCGCGCACGCTGGGCCTTGGAATGCGTGACACCTGGCGACGGGTAACGCTGCCACTCGTTCGCAACGGATTTGTCGTGGCCTGGGTCTTGATATTCCTACAGACAATGAAGGAGTTGCCTGCAACGCTCTTATTGCGACCTGTGGGATTCGACACCCTGGCCATTCGCGTCTGGATGGAAGCGAGCGAGGAATATTTTCAGCTCGCCGCCCCCTCCGCGCTCCTCATTGTCTTACTGAGTCTCCCGGCGCTGGCTTTGTTAGTCTCGAAAGATTGGCGTGCAGCCTAGAGGAAGGACCATGACTCTGTGATCTCAGACCATTCCACCGCACCACGCCCATCCGGGGAAGGCACATTCCAGAGCAACCTCTTTACACCGGCCTCGTCGGTCCTAGAGCTGCGCCATGTCACCTGCGCCTATGAAACCGGACGCCCCGCGGTCCAGGAAATTTCGTTTGCGGCGCGAGAAGGAGAAATTCTCTGTCTACTTGGCCCTTCAGGGTGTGGGAAAACAACGATTCTGCGGGCGATCGCCGGATTTGAACCGGTTCGCTCCGGCCAGCTGTTCTTGTCGGGCCAACTCGTATCGTCGCCCGACGTGATGACCCCTACAGAGAATCGACACGTCGGGATGGTCTTTCAAGAATATGCCTTGTTTCCCCACCTGCGCGTGCAGGACAATATCGCGTTCGGACTCCATCACCTCTCTCGAAGCGAACGCGCCTCGCGGGTACAGGAGATGCTGAGCCTCACAGGACTGGAAGGATTCGAGCGGCGATATCCTCACGAATTATCGGGCGGCCAGCAACAGCGGGTTGCGTTGGCCCGCGCCCTCGTCCAGAGTCCCGTCGTGCTGCTGCTCGACGAGCCGTTCAGCAATTTGGACCCTGACATGGCTGGACGAATGCGCCAGGAGTTGCACGACCTGTTACGCCGGACGAAGACAACAACCGTGCTCGTCACGCACGACCATGACGAGGCCTTTGCCATGGCCGATCGAATCGCCGTGCTCAACCAAGGCCGACTGGAACAATTCGATACACCGGAAATGATGTACCACATGCCGGCCACACCCTTCGTCGCCGACTTTGTCGGTCAAGCGGACTTCATTCCTGGAACTGTGTCCCAAGGCATGGTCCACACCGAACTGGGGGAATTCCCCGACACAATCGAGTGCACGGACGGCACCAACGTGGTTGTTATGATTCGACCGGACGACATTCATCTTGTTCCCACGAAAGACGCCCGCTCGCGTGTCCTCTCGCGCCAATTCCACGGTTCGGAAAATCTGTACACCGTCAGTCTCCCCTCCGGCCAAATTGTCCATAGCAGTCAAGGCTCTACGAGCGTCTATCAGGCAGGCACGACGGTGGAACTTCGTGTCCTGGCGACCCATACGGTGCTCTTTCGGCAAGAGAAGTCCTCAGGATAAGGGTGGCAGCCGGTCCGACCGACCACACGAAAGCATTGACAGGCTTTTTCACGATCTGGCATTGATAGATGCTCACGCCGGCCCCTAGCCTGCCGGTCTGTGTCTTACTAAGAAACTGAGGCCCCGCTCATGAACGCGCTGCAAGATCTCGTCGATTATGGAGTCATCGGACTCCTATTAGCGCTCAGCGTCTGGACAGTGGCCATCGCGGTGGAACGGTGGCTCTTTTACCAGCGTATCGACCTTGCTCAGTACCCCAACAGCCTGGGATTAGAAATGGCTCTGACCAAACACCTGGTCATCATCGGCACGGTGGCTGCGAATGCCCCCTATATCGGTTTACTGGGCACTGTGTTCGGTATTATGCTCACTTTCCATACGATGGGCACCTCCGGTACTATGGCGGTCAATGCCATCATGATCGGGCTCAGCCTTGCGCTGAAAGCCACGGCGGTCGGACTGATGGTCGCAATTCCCTGCGTCGTCATGAACAACGTACTCCGGCGGAAAGTGGCCGAACTCCTCGCCCGACACAAGGAACAGCATGCAACGGGACATTGATCAAATTAACGTCATCCCCCTCGTGGATGTTATGCTGGTCCTGTTGGTCATCGTGCTGACTACCGCTACCTTTATCAGCAGCGGACAGATTCCGGTCAATTTGGCAAAAGCGAAGGAAGTCGGCAATCGTAAAGAGGCTCCCATCGTCATCACCCTGACTGCTGACGGCGCACTCTTTCTCAACGATCACGCTGTTCCCGAAGGAGGGCTCCAGGGAGTACTGGCTGCAGAGCCTCGAGAGTCGTCTGTCGTCGTACGGGCGGACAAAGTCACCCTCCTCGAACGATTCGTGTCCGTAGTCGATGAAGTACGTGGGTTGGGATTTCAACAGGTCAGCCTGGAGGTCATTCGGCTATGATCGCTGCTGGGTCACATTGCTCCGGCAGCCATAAAGGCGCTCACGTCCAGGGATGGCTCGTCTCTGTCCTCCTGCACGGCACCATAGCTTTCGCAGCAATCCTGTTCGTAAAACAGATCCAACTCGATCCTCAGAACGAAGCGTTCAAGTGGAATGTTGCCATGGTGTCGCCAACGCAGCATGTTCCATCGACGGTATCGGCCCGGAGCCAGACTCCGGCCCAATCAGTCCCATCGACGACCTCGGTTCCCCCTCCCCCCACGCAGCAGATTATGCCAGCACAGACATTCTCGTCACCCCAGCCGCTTGTGCAACAGACAGCTCCATCGTTTGCTGAACGAGTCGGCGCCTCGGTGGTGACTGAATCTCCCACCCAACCTCCAACACAACAAGCTGAGCCAATCAGACATGAGGTTGCGGTACCGATGGCCGCCGAGTCCACATCCATTGTGAAACCGACGGAAGCACCAATGGCAGTCTCGGCGGAACCTGATACCCAGACCACACAATCTGTTCAGGCCCCGGCCCAGATGGCAACCATCTCCCCGGCACCATCGAGCGCGCCGACGAAGCGCGACTACGGGTGGCTCTCTGAAGAGATTTTACGTCGAGTGGAAGAATTGAAACGCTACCCCGCCTCAGCTCGGATAGATCGGGCCGAAGGAAAAGTCGTGGTAAAAGCCGTGATAAACGAGGACGGGAATATCGGCGAGGTGGAAATCTTTCAGAGTTCAGGATATCTCACACTCGACAAGGCCGCTGTTGAAACCATGCGACAAGCCGCTCCGTTCCATTTGCCGCACCCGCTAGGACAGCCGCGCATGACGATCAAGATTCCCATGAGTTATCGATTGGATCGATAGCTCTCTGCTTCACGGTTTGCGGATCCGATCCCGCAACCCCGAGGACACATGGACTAAGCCCTCATGGTCTACGATGATTGCCTCCACATCCGGTAAGGCTTCGACAAGTTGCATTCCCAATTCAACGCCCATCACAAATATCCCTGTGTCCAACCCATCTGCCCAGATGCCTTCACGGGCAACCACCGTGACGCTCTGGCAACTGCGAGCCGGCTGAAGCGTCTTCGGGTCAAGAATATGATGATACCGGACACCGTCACGCTCGAAAAATCGTTCGTAGTCGCCGGCCGTTGAGATCGATTCATCTTCCAAGTCGATGAAGGCAAGCACCTCTCCCTCTTTGCGCGGATGCTGAATGCCGACGGGAAACTTCTTCCCTCCCGGCAACTGTCCGAATGTTTTAATATCCCCGGAGAGGGCCACCACTCCAGCCAACGCTCCGGCTTTCTTCATCGCCATCACCGCTTGATCCGCCGCGAAGCCCTTGCCGATCCCCCCTACATCGATCCGCATCCC
>JAABQN010000147.1 GCA_011391455.1 Nitrospiraceae bacterium | reverse complement strand
CGCCGCTGGAACGATCCTGTCGCATCTTCTGTTTTTCATTTCCCCTTCATTCACCATCAGAATCTTTCCGCACAACTCAGAGGCATCAGCGCGATCGTACCCGCTGCATGTCGATGCTTCGATGCTGACGATCCGTACCGGGCTGTAATGCATCGCCATCTTGCATGGCAAGGAGTCGCACCATGAGTAGTACCGGCCATCTGTCCGAATTGGACTTGCTGCGCGGCCAGGTTGCCGACCTGTCACGCCAGCTGGCCGAACGAGACCGTTCGGCGCAGGATTTGCGGGAGCAATCAGCCCTGCTTCGCGCCATCGTCGAGAGCACTGCGGCGGAGACCGGCGATGAGTTCTTCGCATCCTTGGTGACACACCTGACGGCGCGCTTGAAGGTCCAGTACACAATTATCGGGGAGGTGCAGGAAGATCGCGTCAAAACAATCCGCACCCGGGCCGTCTCCGCCGCCGGCGCCCTCGTCGACAACTTCGAATATGAACTTGCCCATACACCCTGTGCCACCGCACTGACACAGACCTTCACCTGCTTCGACCGGGATCTCCAGGCCACCTTTCCTCAGTTCCAGCGGTTGGCAGACCTGGGCGCCGAGAGCTATTGCGCGGTGCCGCTCATGGCGAAAAGCGGAGCAGTGATTGGTTTGCTCGTCGTGATGGATACGAAGCCTCTGGAACACAGCGACAATCTGCAATCCCTGTTAGGAGTCTTTGCCCCGCGCATTGCGGCGGAATTCGAACGGAGGCGAGCCGAGCAAGAACGTGCCCAGGCCCTGGTCGATCTACACAATGTCATAGAAGCGATCCCTGACATCGTGTTCGCTCTGAACACCCAAGGCAACTTGGTGAAATGGAATCGGCGTCTCGTGGACGTGACGGGATACAGCCCTGAGGAATTGCTGAACAAGCCCGCCTTGGCCTTCGTGCCTCCAGAAGAACAAACCCGCACCGCCGCCGCCATTCTGCAGGCCTTTACGGCGGGGTACGCCGAACTTGACGGCCATCTGCTTACCAAAGACTTCCGTGCCATTCCCTATCACGTGACCGGCGCCCTACTCAGGGACTCTCAAGGCGAGCCCATCGGCATCACCGGAATGGGCCGGGATATGTCTGACAAGAAGCGAGCGGAGAGGGCGTTATACGAAAGCGAACAGCGTGTTGCGCTCGCCGTAGAGGGGTCGACCGATATCCTCTGGGATGCCCAGCGGCTTCCAGGTGAGCCTTGGTATGCGCCGCAGACATCGATCTGGTGGTCGCCACGAGTCCGGGAATTACTGGACTTGGAGGAGTCAGAGTCGTTCGAGACGCTCGAACAATGGGCGACAAGGCTTCATCCCGACGACAAGGATCACGTGTTCGGCCAACTGGCCGCACATATCGAACAGCGCGTTCCCTACGATGTCGAATACCGGCTGCGCACTAATGCAGGCGACTATCGATGGATTCGCGGGCGAGGGCAGGCGCTGTGGGATGAGCAGGGAGAACCATATCGAATGTCCGGCTCATGCCAAGACATCACCGACCGCAAGGCCAATGAACAGCTCTTGGCCGCCGAGAAGCGCATCCTGGAGATGATCGCCACAGATGCTCCCTTGCAAGAGGTTCTGACGCTGATGTGTCGGGTGATCGAGGAGCTTTCAAACGGGACGCACTGTTCCATTTTGCTCCTCGATCGTGACGGACTTCACTTGCGCCATGGCGCCGCGCCCAGCCTCCCTGAGGCGTATGTCCATGCGATCGATGGCCTGGCTATCGGCCCGGACGTCGGCTCTTGTGGGACCGCGGCCTTCACGCGACGCCAGGTCATCGCGTCGAACATCGCCGACGATCCTCTCTGGAATGATTACCGCGATCTTGCCCTTTGCCACGGCCTCCGGGCCTGCTGGTCCACGCCCGTGAAATCCTCCGACGGCACCGTCTTGGGCACGTTCGCGGTGTATTACGGTGAACCGCGGCAGCCGACCCACGCCGATTTGCAGCTCATTGAACGGGCGGTGCAAATCGCGTGTATCGCGATCGAGCGCAAGCGGGCGGAGGAGATCGTGCGGGAGAAACAGCTCCAGCTCACTGAGGCTCAACGTCTGGCAAAGATAGGGAGTTGGTATTGGACCGTCGAGACTGACACCGTTACCTGGTCGGATGAGCTCTACGCAATTTTTGGTAGAGATCCCAACCAGCCCGCAGTCAGCTATAAGGACCACCCCAAAATATACACGGTGGACAGTTATGCTCGACTCGACAAAGCCGTTACCCAAGCGTTGGCGACAGGGGAGTGCTACGAACTTGAGCTCGAATTCATTCACGCTGATGGGACCCATCGCTGGGGTGTTACACGGGGAGAGCCGGTGGAGGGGGGAGGTGGCCGTATTCTTAGCCTGCATGGAACCTTCCAGGACATTACCGAACGCAGGCAGGTCGCGGAAGCCTTGCATGCCAGCGAAGAGCGATTTATCCTCGCCGTCCGCGGTTCGAACACCGGGATCTGGGACTGGGATCTCAGGACCGGCAAGACCTATTTCTCACCGCTCTGGAAAAGTATGTTGGGATATGAAGAGCACGAACTCCGAGGAGAGCTCTTTGAGTGGGAGGAGCGCCTCCATCCCGATGACCGCAAGCGGTCATCGGCAACAGTACGGGCATACCTGGAGGGGACAGCTCCACAATATGAACTTGAACACCGTCTGCGTCACAAGAACGGCAGTTACCGGTGGATTCTTGCTCGGGGGGTCTCCATTTCCGATGCCGAAGGGAACCCGTATCGTATGGCTGGCTCCCATATCGACATCACGGAACAGAAACAGGCCCAGGAGGCCCTAGCCCAAAGCGAACACCAGTTGCGAACTGTCCTCGATGCGCTCCCGGTGGGGGTCTGGTTTACCGATCGATCTGGCAAACCGCTCCTCGCAAACCCGGCTGCGAAGCAGATTTGGTCGAAAATCAAACAGATCGGGCTGCAGGCCTCAAACAACCAGTCTGGCTGGTGGGAGACCATCGGACCAGTCAACGAGCCCCATCGCTGGGCCCTGAGCCAAGTACTTACGACTGGTGTCCCGTCGCTGAACGAAATCTTTGACTTCGAATGTCTCGATGGGACAAAGAAGACCATTCGTAATTCGACCGTTCCGGTCAAAAACGAGGCAGGAGTGACCCTCGGCGCTATCGTGTTGAACGAAGACATTACCCTGTTGCGGCAGGCCCAGGCAGCGCTTCAGTTGACTCAGTTCTCCGTCGACCATGCGGTTGAAGGATTTCTCTGGATCGGGTCTGACGCCAGGATTTTTCATGTCAATGATTCGATATGCCGGATGTTGGAATATACCTGGGAAGAACTCACGACCATGACCCTGCACGACATCGATCCGAATCTTACTTCGGAGGTCTGGCCTGCATATTGGGAAGAGTTGAAGGAGAAAGGATCCTTGACGTTCGAATCGAAATATTGGTCGAGGACCGGCCGCGTGCTGGACATGGAGGTCACAGTCAATTATCTGCAGTACGAGGGAAAAGAATACAATTGCGCCATCATGCGGGATATCGGAGAGCGCAAGCGGGCGGAGGCGTCATTGCGCCAGAGCGAAGAACGCTATCGGTCCTTGGTGGACAACGCTCCGATCGGCATCTTCCTGAACGAGGCGGGACGGTTCGTCTATGCCAATCGGGAGATGTTAAGAATTCTCAAAGCGACAAACGCCGAGCAGCTGATCGGCACGCCGGTCCTGGACCGGATCGCCCCTGAATTTCACACCGTGGCGAAAGACCGCATCCGCGAGTTGACTATGGGGCAACCAGTTCTGTCATTGGATGAGAAGTTTGTAAGGCTCGACGGGTCACAGGTCGACGTGGCCGTTTCGGCAATCCCTACCTCCGTGGGCGGCAACCCCGTGATGCAAGTGCTGGCGCTTGATATCACCGAACGCAAGCAGCTCGTCGAGCGGGAAGTCTCCCACATCAGGCAACTGAAGAAACTCTATGAGCTCAGCATGACGTTGTCGGGCGATCCTGGCGTCGTCCTTGAGCATGCCGTGCGCATCATTGGTGAGCTGTTCAAGGTGCAGGTGGTCTGTTTATCAGAGATCGTCGACCAGGAGTTATATTTCAAATCCGTGTACATCAACGGCCAGACTATTACGGATGCAGGCCATTGTTCCCTGGCGATCACCCCCTGCGCCACGGTCGAACAGAGCAAGGATGTACGGATATTCGACCGCGTCATGGAGCGCTTCCCACAGGCGTCGTTTCTCCGGGACCATCAGGCTGTCTCTTACTGCGGATTTCCTGCTCTGGACAACGAAGGGCGCGTCGTCGCGGTGACCTGCCTGCTGGATAACAAGCCGCATGAGTTCAGCAAGGAAGAGCAAGATCTCTTGCGTATTTTCGGGCAGCGCATTGCCACAGAAATCGCACGGAGCCGCCACACCGCCGAGCAGAAACAGGCGGAGAAAGAGCTGCGGAAATCCCATGCGTTTATCCGCCAGATTATCGACACGCATCCGAACTTCATCTTTGCAAAAGATCGTGAGGGTCGATTCACCTTGGTCAACAAGGCGGTCGCCGATGTCTACGGGACGACGGTGGAAAACCTGATTGGCAAGACCGATGCCGACTTCAATTCCAACCAGGAGGAGGTGGCGTCCTTCAGTCAGCAGGATCTGGCGGTGATGGATACCCTTCACGAACTCTTCTTTCCTGAAGAAGTCATCACGGGCTTTGATGGGAGAACCCGCTGGCTTCAGACTGTCAAAAGGCCGATTTTGGACGACGAGGGTTGCGCGATAATGGTGCTGGGCTCGTCCACCGACATCACCGAGCGCAAGCGCATGGAAGAGACGTTGCGTCAACGGGAGCGTGACTTGCGCGCTGCGATCGAGGAACGTGAGCGGATCAGCCAAGATCTGCACGATGGTATCTTACAGTCGCTTTTTGCCGTGGGCCTCGCCCTCGAATCGGCCAAATTGACGATGCCTCCAAGGATCCTCAAGACGTCCAGAGCATCACTCAATCAGGCCATTGATGAGTTGAACGATGTCATGCGCGAGATCCGGAACTTCATCGCGGGGCTGGGCTCGGACCTGCTCCAGGGGAAGGATCTTCCGGCTGCGCTGAAGCAGATGCTGGCATCACTGACGGAGCACCAGGCGACGCGCGTGCGCCTTGCGGTCGAGGACCGTGCCGCGAAGGCCCTATCGACTGAACAGTCCCTGCACCTGTTCCTCGTCATCCAAGAAGCGGTGAGTAATTGTATCAAGCATGGCCATGCGCAAGAGGCTAGGGTATCGCTCAAGATGCTGAAGCGGGGTGTCCGGCTGAGCGTTCGCGATAACGGCCGTGGATTCAACCAGGA
>JAABQN010000146.1 GCA_011391455.1 Nitrospiraceae bacterium | reverse complement strand
CCGCCTGTCCCGCGCGTCCCGCATCACAGTCCCCGTCCGCTTTCGTATGAAGCCCCGCGCCAGCTGACGAAACCGGAGTTTGAAAACTTGAAATCGCAAATTGCGATATCAAGTTCGAAGTAGGGTGGCAGAAGACATCCGCCCTACGCCTTTACCGAACAAGAGGGAGAAAAGGAGGCAGACTATTTAATCGGAAGACCTCTCGCCAGTCTGGCTGCTTCACGCATCGTCCGCTTCCGACATTCTGCCGCACCGCACTCGCTTTCCCCTATGCTCAAGCCCCGATGTAATTGCCGATGCGAATCGAGTACAGTGTGCAAATTATTTCTCTTTGTCTGATGCTTTGGAGGAGCCATGGCGGTATTTCGACGACCCGAGTTGGAAAAGGATAATCCGATCGCCCCGCAGATGTATGTCGGGCCCAGGAGGAGGCGCGCGCTATTACGTGAAGCCTCGTTGTCGCCTGCCTCAAGGCAGCGGCACATGGCCGAGACGCTGCAGGCCTTGACGGCAGCGGCGGAACGATTTGTGGCGAGCGTGCCGCCATCGAAGAAGCTGCAAGAGGAACGGAGCGCATTGCTGGAGGCGATCATCCAGGCGCAACAGCTCTGACCAGAATTGCAAGAAAACGGGGTCATTCTCCTTTTCTGATCGATTCGTCCGCGCCCGCGGAAAGCGGATGGCTTGTGCGGTTTAGCTACGTACTGCGGCTGCCCAAGAATGTGACGACCTGACCTCGTGGAGCGGCCAAGCCAAGAATTGCTGGGTCGTTGTTTGACCTTGCACCGCCGTCCCCGAAGTCTTGAGTTAGAACTCGAAAGTCTGGCAGTGTTTTACGATCGGCGAGGAACGGTCCGGCTTTCTTTCTGGACTTGCAGGTCGGCTCAACGGTGAGATCGGTTGGGGAGGGATCGTTGGTCCCAGCAGTTAGGTCTTGAACCCGATTCTTTTCGTCTTTAGCTCCGGTTCGGTCATCAGCTCTCGAATCGCCTCGAAGACGACCCGAAACTGGGAATCGTACTTCTTCTCCAGCTCATTGAGGCGTCGGGCAAGCCCCTTGTTCGAGCCGATCATCTCTCGAAGCTGAACAAATGCGCGCATGACGGCAATGTTCACTTGGATTGCCCGTTCACTATGGAGCACGCTTGAAAGCATGGCCACTCCTTGTTCGGTGAAGACGTAAGGGCGATACTGTCTTCCACCCCTGCTTTTTGAGGTCACAAATTGTGACCTCAAAGCGGCCGTTTCTTCGGTTGTAAGCTGGAACATAAAGTCAGCTGGGAAGCGGGTGGCGTTTCTTTTTACAGCTTGGTTGAGCACTTTCGTAGTCACTCCGTAGAGTTTGGCCAGATCCGTGTCCAGCATCACGCGATGCCTACGGATGAGTAGGATTGTCTGTTCGATTCGTTCGATCGAGATATGCGCGGTCATCTCCCTCCACTCAAGGTATGAATGATGCTGTTTGGATCGCTAATGGATAACGCGTTCGCTCGGTAAAATCAACGGTCAACGCAATGAAATGGAAGTATTTACGAGGATTTGCGAAGGGTAATTATGAGCAATAACGTGAGGGGCTTTTGACTGCGGCCGTCGAGCCAGCACATTTTTATATTGTTTCCTCCAAGCTCGCTTGTTTTCCTTTCTAGGGAGGGCACCCATGTTGGTCTACGTGCGGCCGTCGATTGCTTGCCCTCATCTACCCATTCTCAGCGAGGGGGCTGGCATAGTCTCTACTGCGCGCATCGAGGGACCACCGCTTTATCGTGGGGCCTCTGCGCGCACAGAGACTAGCCAGCTTCCTCGCCTTCCTCCTTCTGAGGGCGCGCGTTCCGGGAGCACAGGACCAGCGTGGGTGTCCTCCCATCCCCTCATTGTGCGCGTTCTGCGAGCAAGAAGGGCAACTGGCCGCTCCTCACCCTGTCCTGCTATGATGCCATTCCCATGAACATGCGTTCTGAATCGGGCCAGACCAATCTGATTGCCATCGGGGTTGTCCTCGGTATCGTGATTGCCGGCGTCTGGGTGTGGAAGCGCCTGTCATTCGATACCCAGGACTATGTGATCGATCAAGCCATTCCTATGGCGTTTGCGGGGTTGGTGGTCGCGGCGGGGCTGTTTCTGTTGATCCGGGCGATCAACCGCCGTAGGGCGCAACGGCGGGAACGTGCGAAGTTGTTGGCTGCATTCGAACGGGCCACGGTACAAGAGAAGAAGCTGGAGATCGCCTTTGCACTGATGGAGGTGAATGGGTATCAGGCCAAAGGGTTGGAATCCGTGACGCCCGCGTTACGAGATCTGTTCGCGACGACCCTGCAACGGGCATTGGGTGATGAGCAACACCGGATTCGAGGGATGGCGGCCAGTTACCTCGGAGCTCTGAACGATAGAACTGTGATCCCGCTTCTGCTAAAAGCGCTGGAGGACGAGCATGCCTATGTCCGTTCCAGTGCGGCGTTGGGATTGGGCCGTTTGCGTGCCGGTGAGGCGAAGGAGAAGTTGACGACTGTGATGACGGAGGATTGGGATCAAACTGTGAGGAGCCGATCGAAGGAAGCGTTGGAGCGGATCAAATAGTTATGCAATCGTTCGACCGTGCGAGACTCGCGAGAAAAGCGTGACGAGAGACACAGGAAGAGTTCGAGGTTCGAGGTATTTAGAACTTCGAACCTGGAACATCGAACCCCGAACTTCGGCCTTCAGCCTTCTGGTTGCGCCTGTTCGTGGATCCATTCGATGCAGGCGATTTCAGGTGTGCAATCCCATCTCAGGGGAAGAAACGACCATCCGAGCCCACGGTTGACATAGAGCCGGCGGCCGGGCGCTCCGTGATGCCCCTCGATCCGCCCATTGCACCCGGGCGGGAGCCAGAATGTCGGGATACCTGGGATGCGCCACTGGCCTCCGTGACTGTGCCCGCAGAGGATCAGATCGACGGCATGGTGGTCTTGCAGCTGATCGAGAATGTTCGGCGCATGGGCCAGCAAGAGGGTGTATCTGCCCTCTGCGCGCGGCGGGAGACAGCTCAAGTCGGCCCGATGCAATGAGGGATCGTCGACGCCGACGATGGCGATCTCGCCGCAGTCTGTGGAAATGAAGGTGGCCTGATTGATCAAGAGAGTGATCTTGTGGCGATCGGCAAGTTCGCTATATCGATCGATCGGGATGCCGCTGTAGTGGTCATGGTTGCCCAACGTAACGAAGACCGGCGCAATTGTGCGCAAGCCGGCGAGAAATCGAAATACGTGGGGCAGCCCCTCCGGCACGTTGAGCAGGTCGCCGGTGATAAAGATCCAGTCGGGGCGGAGTTCGCCGACGGTGGCGACGATGCGATCGTGCCGTGGCAGATAACGGTCGAGATGCAAGTCGCTCATATGAACGGCCCGTCGGCCGGCCAAAGGGCTGTGCGCGTAGCTGAGTTGTGAAATCTCGTGTTTGGAAAGTCCCACTTCCCAGTCGGGAACGAGACTAAAGAGCCGGTAGAGAGGTTCGCTCAGACAATATCCGATAAAGGAACGGGCTTGATCGGGCCAGGATTTCTCGTGCCTGGTCATCCCATCACCCGATCCAGCTCAGCGCGATCGGAGGGGGTGACGCGATAGCCTCGTTCATAGAGATCGCTCATGCCTTGCATTAAGGCGTCCATGTTGCGGCTGTGGTGCCAGTGGTCGAACTGTTCCGTGAGTGCCGTGACCTGCTTCGGGGGTGGCTCCCCATCATAGTACGAGAGAGAGAGAGAACGGAGCAAATCTGTAATTTCTGTGGGATTGTAGATCGCATCGTCATTCCGGTCGGCAACCAGGGCGAATTCATAGAAGGTCAGACTGACCGCAAGAATCGTCTGTGTCTTGGCAAAGTCATCTTGCGCACCGTCCATCCCGCTTGGATAGGCGTGAAGGCAATCCATCTCGGACTGGGACGAAGGGATGGCGCTCCAGCTGATTCCTTGTGCGGACGGAAGAGGCGCTTTTTTCTCTCTGTAAAACCACGAGACGCAGCGGTTCGCTTGGGCAAAAGCCTGTTTATCTTTATGGATCTGCTGGTCGATGTGCTGGGTGAACTGTTGAAAGACCCTGTTCTCACTACCCAAAGAGTCCCCTGGGAACAGACCATAGGTTAAAGCAGTGAGGAATATCCCCGCCGCTAACAGCGGCGCCTCAGGCCGACAGCGTATCAATGCATGATGCCCGGAACAGATATTTGGGTTGGAGGCTTGGCAAAAAATCATGGACAAAGTATACCATGCGAGTCGCTTGACCCCTCATCGAGATTGACTGAGTGGCGAGGGTGATCACGTGCAAATGAAGAAGGGGCCCATGTGCCATGACTATGCCTTTTTTAACAGCAACGTTGCCTGGTATCGGTGGACAGATGCGGGCGATTCCGGAAGATTTCCAGGTCGAAGAACGCCCGCTCTATCTTCCCTGTGGAGAGGGGGAGCATCTCTACATTAAAATTAGGAAACGACTGCTCTCGACTCCGGATCTTGTCTTGCGACTGTCTTCAGTCTTGGGGGTGAAAGCGCAAGCGATTGGAGTGGCAGGCCTCAAAGACGCCCGAGCCGTCACCACGCAAATGATTTCGCTCCTCGGCGTCCTGCCCGACCGGCTGGAACGGCTGAAATTGGACGAGCAGCTCTTGTCTGTAGAAGTGTTGGGCCGACATCGCAATCGGTTGCGCCCAGGGCATCATGCAGGCAATCACTTTCGATTGGTGATCCGGGATGTCGCCACGCATGCCCGCGAGACCGTGCCGCTGGTCACCGACATATTGGTGCGACGTGGCGTGCCAAATTATTTTGGCCCGCAACGGCAAGGGCGGAGCGGACAGAATTACCAGACCGGAGCTGAATTACTGGTAGACCCAGCTCGCCGAAACAGGCTGAGCCGATCCAAGCGCATGTGGTACCTCAACGCCTACCAGTCGCATTTCTTTAACGACATGTTGGCCAGACGACTGGATCGATTCGATCGTATCCTGGTAGGAGACTGGGCTATGAAGATGGAGAACGGCGCCTGTTTTCTGGTCGAGGATGCCGTGACGGAACAGCCACGGGCCGACCGGTTCGAGATCAGTCCCACCGGTATCTTGTTCGGATCACGCGCCTCATGGGCCGGCGGAGAACCGGGTGAGATCGAACGGGCCGTGGTCGCTGAGAGCGGGGCGACGCCGGAAAGTCTTACCGAAGCCGCGAAGTCCTGCGGGTTTCGCGGTGAACGGCGCTCCTTCCGAATCCCCCTTGCCGATTTGGAGTGGGCTCTGGAAGGCACGGTGCTCACGCTTTCTTTTTCACTCCCACCCGGGGCCTATGCGACGAGTGTGCTACGCGAACTCATGAAAACCGATTTGCGGGCGGCTGAAAATGCCCGCTAGCTTCGTTCTCTGCTCG